>CAYYWW010000010.1:0-1975 GCA_964475515.1 uncultured archaeon
GAGAGGACATCAATTAGCGACCAGGAAGCGAGCACAGAAGCCAATTTCCGCAGAATTTTAAGATCATCTGTCAACATCTCACACCTCCTTTTTGTTTTGGACAAGATAATCCCCTAGCTTTCTTTCCATCCGTTCTTCACTTCTTCTTTTCCACTTTTATCACCTTTCCCCCTTCCACTGATGGTTTAAGACCGAAAAAATGGAGCTCCCCCATGCCTGTCGAAAGCCGAGAAGTTCCTTTCTCTCTCGCTCGCCTGGTTTAGTCTGGCAGGCGCACATCGATGTAATGCTTGACGGTAGAACTTAAACCTCTTGGATCAGACATTGTAGCGATTACCAAATATCTAATGTAAACAGGCTGTGGTTCGAGGCCCATCGGCTGTTCAGCAAGTTGCTCAGTAGCATAAACACACGGTATGTATGGCATATTTTCAGGTGGTGGGAGATTTGAAGAACATCCACAGCGATATTCACAACCTGTCTGCCAGTAAACGATGCGTTCAGTTCCAGTGTATTTTCCTACAAGTATTCCGCGTTCTGTGTTGTAGATTTCCCACGTGATAATTATGGCTTCTCCATCCGGATCATATGCGCAGGAAGCATTGAGCGTTACGACGTCGAAGAGTCTTGGCTCTGCTGGAGACCATGTGAAACAGGCTACTGGGGCTCTGTTTGGTGGTGGCTCATGCAGAACTCTCAGTGTTATGGTATCAGAGGCACTACCACATCTCTCGTCAACATATGTAATTGTTACGGTGATGTACGAAGGTAGACGATTGCCGTATTTGTCAGTCGAGTAGTATTCGTGGCGGAAATAACCACTCTCGTTCCTTGCTGTCCAGCCATCTCCGAAGTTTATGATGAACTTGCCGTCGTGAACCGTTCCGTCTAACTCTACTGTGAAGATGACAGTAGTGGGAAATTCAGGACCTATTGTGTCTTTGTTGGTATGAAGTTTAACAGTGATGGTGCTGCAAATATAGCATCCGGTGAGAAGAAGTACTAATGTGAGTATTGGTATGATGGCTCCAAAAAGTAACAGCTTTCTCATCTTGATCACCTCCTTTCAGAAAAAAAGATGAGAAAAGACAGTTGAGATCTAAACTTAAAAGTAAATAAATCAGGATTCAAGACTACTTGACCTCGTGTTTGTTGTATGATTTCCGGGAAATGACAGTCTTGTCACACCCTGTCATTTTGTGTTTTGTTGTGTATGTATGATGAACAATGAACATGAATATTTTGTGAAATTGCACATACAGTTTAACATTACAATTGCCTATTGTGATGGTTGAGATAGTGACCTATATGATGTAATTTTTTTCTCTAAGTAATAGTAACAATATTGACATAAAGTTTTAAATATCTTTATTATGAGACGTTTTTGAATTGTGAGCAAGTTTTTGTTTTATACAGCCAGAAATAAACCTATAGACAATCATATAGTTTTCTAATTTCGGGGAAAATAGAAATCATAAACAAAAAGGAAGAGGAGTTGGGTATGACGTATTTCTACAGCAACCCCCCTTCCATGAACCAAGAAACCCGTTACAGGGCTCCCGCGGAACTTTACTGCTTACTGATCTCTCCCTCCGACCTGGCGAACTCTGTAAATTTTCCTTCCCTTCTTATCAGGGTTTTCTGGGACCACTACGTAATGTGGTTCTTGGTTTATTTCTCGACGTCTTCGCTTAAGACCGCGGTCGCGGTGTCCCATTACAGCATGACACTTACACATGTTTTCCCTCCTCCATTAACCAAAAAAATTCATCAATCTTCTCTATTCCCCTCATTGGACACAAGGGTCCAAATTCCAAAACTGGCACCAAGAATGGTGCCTAAGAATTAATTGCAGGGTTTCATCATCTTCTCCTTTCTTCCCTCGAAAGATGTTGAGGAAACCGAAAAGCCCACCAAACCGTCTCTCCGCAAATTAGTTGCAGGGCTCCATTCCGACCTCCTTTTCATTGGAATT
>CAYYWW010000010.1:2075-21718 GCA_964475515.1 uncultured archaeon
CTGCGCTACCCCACCAATGGAAAATTGAGAAAAAAGAGAGCGGCGAGTCTGGGTTTTCAAACCATAACCCGCCGCTCGCCTTCCCTTCGCACTAATCATGCGAGAGCCCGCTTCAAGAAAGACCACCTCCTTTCCTTCCGAAAGCCTTTCGGGACTTTCCACTCCGCAAAACTTCGCCCTCTTATCACCTCCCTCATTTATTATTTGCAGGAAAGGGGGGCAGGGCGGCGTGACCTCTACCTAGATCACACCGCCCTTTCGATGTGTGCTATGAAGTCCCCGGTGGGCGGCTTTGACAGTTATTGGGGGCCGAAACGACAATCTTTACTATTTACAACACTCTGTTTATGGGAACGAAAGGGAAAGAGGTTATGTTCATACCTCGATGATGTCTTTTGTAAAATATACCTCGGTGTGTTCCGTTTAACCGGTGTGAGTTCTAGGTCGACCCCCATCTCTAAATCTAAAGAATTAGCTAACTGAAACTCTCTATCTTTTCTGTTTTTTGACAACGGAAATCAGCTTTGCTGATTTCCCGAATGTTATTGTGTGTGTTTAATCAGATGAGCATGAAGCAATAACGACAATTCACATTTAATGATATGACAAAAGTGATAGTTTATTTATGAACAAAAACAAATATAAATCTTTTTTATGAAAAAATTATGAAAATTGTGTTGAGTGTTTGATTTTTATTTCCTAATTTAAAATAACCAGCAGCAGTGCCTTATTTTTCAAAAATAACTGTTTGGAATTCCATTTTATCTTTGAACTGTTCTGCTGTTGTCACGAAGAACACGCCTCCACAGGATTTTTTATGGCAATACTTTGCTAATTGCTGCATTAGAATGTTCTTTGTAGTATAGTCTGCACATAAAAAGTGCGTGCTCCCTGGAATAAGCTCATACACCTTTTCTCTATCCAGAGTTTCTATTAATGTTATTTTAAACATTTTCCCGTTTTTCTTGTTTGAAACGAAAATTTGATCATCGGCAGTTTTATATTTCCACCCAACAAGGGAAAATATTTCAAAAATGTCATCAAGCTTTATTTTGATTTTGCTGCTGCGCCTGTCGTTGCTTTTTCCGAATTTCATTTCAAAAACTCTTTCTCCTTTTTCGGTTAAAAAGTAATAATATAGACGATTTTTGCCTATTTTAGCTTTGAACTGACCGACAAGACCCATTTTTATAAGCTTTTTTATTTTTTTGTTAAACGTGCTTCCTGACATGCTCAAATAATTGTATATCTGTGACGTGAACGCACCTCTACCTTGACCTATAGTTTCAATTATTTCCCATTCTCTTTCATCTATTTCCTCTATATTATCCTTTGAAATATGAACTTTTTTATCTCTATTATTTTCTATAGGTTGATTCAATTCCCGATTCTGAGTTTCTTCATTGATATTTTTAGATATCTGCTTCTGTCTTATTTTTTTAATGTCATCATCACTAATACTACCTTTTTTCAAGTTAAAATCATAGAATTCAACCAAAAACGGCTCATGAAAATTGAGCCGCCTACAAAGAACGAATCCATGACCAACTGGCAGTTTTCTTAAATAATTTCTTTCCTCTTCGTAATCCAAACCCAGCATATTACTGGCGTCTAGAACATCTGAAGATTGTTTTGTGTCTAGTCCCAAATTCATGTAAATATGAGTTGATGTGTTACCAAGTGCTGGGTAAGAAACCATTGACGGGTGTTGATCAATGTAAACAACACCCAAACCAAGTTCCCTAACCTCTCTAAATATGAGATCCATTACTGTTTCTGTTCCGAGTTTTTTAGATTTTTCTCTGTTTAAGACGTGATGGGCTTCTTCTAATATCACAACGCCTGCGAGTTTTTCTCTTTGGTTTCTGACCAAAAGCCAGTCTCTTATCCATTGGAGCATTATCTCTATAAAGAATGTTTTATCATTAGTATCGAGAGCATCAAGTTCTAATACTGTTACTTTTCCTTTCTTGAAAAATTCAGATGGTCTTATTCCAACCTTACAGTCAAACACTTCTCCTATCTCCTTGAAACAAAGTGATTCTAGAGGTCTTTCTGCTGTTGCTATCCAATTCCTTTCTCTTTGTGGAAGACTTGCCTCGGCGTATTCATTTATCCATCTTTTTATATCGATTAATTTTGGGTGTTCTTTCATTTCATGGACTGCTTCTAATGCTTTTAATATTATATGTCTTCCACCCCCAAGCAACCAGTAAGCATGATCGAATATTGATGAGAATTCTTTCATCCACTGGGAAAGTTGTATACCTTCTGGTGGCTTCAGTGGATTGAATTTAAATGGAGATGCATTCCTACCCACCGTATAAATCTCTACATTGTCTTTTAGATGTGTTGAAAGTAGATCTCTGTAGTTTCTTTTCGAGAAATCGAAAATCAACACGGGTATTCCCTTCTTCACCAAATTATCTATTAATATATATGCTATGTTTGTTTTTCCATATCCTGAAGATCCGAATATACCCACATGTGTTAGTAAAACTTCCTCGTTTAAGGTGAAGGGATAAAGTTTCTTTTTACCATAAAGAACATTTCCAAGCACTATATCACCTATAGAAACATCTTCTTTTGAAGGCGGTTCCATTAATACACCATCTCTTAATCCACTATCAGAGAAGACTGCTGCTTTGATAACGTCGACAAGCTCGAATATACGCTTTCTTACGTTTTCATCTCCCATTAAATATGAATTACTTAACCTCAAAGCTGTGTCTTTGCCTATGATAGGGATTAGCTTCTTGATCTCATCAGAAATCATTTTTTCCTCTCTATTCATTGTTTTCACCTTTCAACTCTTTAAAGATTTCTGATATTTTTGATTCAACCCTGTATTCCTCTAACAATTGTTTGAGTTCTGATCTAAGTTCTGTCATGTCCCTCCAAAATTGCATATTTTCTTTTCTTTTTTCTTTTCTTAGAACAGATATATCTAACATTATATTTCTTCTTTCGTCAAAATCAGCTATATGAGATTCCATTTCCATTTTTTCTTTTATATCGGTTTCTATTTCAGAAATTATTTCCCTATGAAGCTTTTCTCTCATCTTCATAATCTCTTTGATTTCATGTATTCTTTCTTTTAAAAAATCTATCCTATCAAAAAGGCTTCCTATTATTTTTGGTGCAGACCTTCTTATTGGCTCTATTTCGTCCTCTTCTATAAAAGGCATTGCCTGGATTCTTGGTACGATTTTTTCTCGCTCTACTACTCTTATGCCTTCTTCTCCTCTTTCTATAGGTATTCTTTGAGTTTTTTCTAGTTCTTTTAACTCTCTTTTTCTAAAGTCATATAGTTCTTCCCAATTATCAGCTGATATGTAGACCATTTTTTCACCTTTTATTATTTAATAGTAAATATTTTTGATGATTTTATATTAGATAAAGTATTTAAATACTTTGTCTTTCGTTAATTAACTAAACTTAGAAATATGTCTTTCGATACATCAGGAGTGTTTCTTATAGAATTTATCACTTATACGTCCCTTATACCTTCTGGAGTAACGGCAAATACTGTTTCTCCTTCAGGAAGATTAGGTGAGTCTATTAATTTAGCTATTCTTTTCTCCCCTTTACTCTTTCTAAGATATAGCCTAAATGTTGCTTGATGACCTAATATATGCCCACCTATAGGTGCCGTTGGGTCACCAAAAAGAACATCTGGTCTTGCCATCACTTGGTTAGTTATGTAAACAGCTAAGTTATAGACATCTGCTATTCTTTGAAGAGTGTGAAGATGTCTGTTTAGTTTCTGTTGTCTACCAGCAAGAGTTCCTCTTCCGGTATAATCACTTCTGAATGCCGATGTTACACTATCTACAACAAGTAATTTCACATTTTCCTTTTTTATGATATCGACCGATTTTTCAGCTAACAATATTTGATGATCAGAATTATACGCCCTTGCAACAAATATGTTTGAGAGTGTCTTTTGCGGATCTAAACCCAATGCTTTAGCCATTTGCTGAATTCTTTCTGGACGAAAAGTGTTTTCAGTGTCTATAAAGACTGCTTTTCCCTCTAAACCGCCTTTTTCTTTGGGAAGTTGAACGTTTACAGCTAATTGATGCGCAAGCTGAGTTTTACTACTCCCAAACGCGCCGTGTGCTTCTGTTATTGCCTGTGTCTCTACGCCTCCTCCAAGTAATGCATCGAGTGATTTGGAACCTGTTGTAATTTTACCTACCTGCTCTCTTTTCTTCAAAACCTCTGTTGCGGTTTCAAACCCCATCTTCAACTTACTTCTGGCTGCAGCTATTATTTTGTTCGCAGTTTCTTCTCCTATACCAGCTGCTGCAGAAAGTTCTCCCGCAGAAGAAGCAGCTATAGACATGATGTCATCATAGCCAGCTTCCTTGAGCTTTTGTGCGGTCTTTTCTCCTATACCAGGAATATCTTCAATTTTTTCAGCCATGTTATCAATTTAATTTTAAAATTTAAGTATTTTCTAAGACATCTGATTGTTTTCTAATTCTCTTAATATTTCGTCGGTTTCTTTTTTAGGATCAATTTCTTTCATCTCGTTTACTATTATCTCAAGGTTTTCTGTGAATTCATTTCTTTTAACCCGACCTTTTATAATGAAATCTTTACCCAAAGAGGGTATATTATCATAAATAGCACTCAAGTCTTTTTTTTCTTCTAATATCTTTCTCAATTCATCAGTTTTTTTACCAAAAACCTTTTCTGCCATTTCTCTGAAGAAAACTGCTCTTATAGTTCCTGTTCCGTCGTCTATAAAACCGGAAACCACCATTTGGTAAGCTGGTTGCACTTCCCCGTGCTGTTCACAAATCCATTTCCCGTCCGACAGTTTTAATCTGGATTCACACTGCGGACATACTTCAAAAAAAGGGTTTCTTTCAAAAATTTGTACCAGACAAGCCTTTGTTTCTTCAAATTCATTTTCTTTGAAATCTGCTATCCTATTTCTTTTTGGTATTGAATATCCTTTTAATTCTTTCACGTCAGGGATGCCAAAATCTTCTTCTGATACAGTCAAACTTCCTCTTCCCAACCTAAGTTCCGGATTTCCTCTATTATCTATTTTTACATAACATCCCTTCAATTCTATAACATTACCTTCTTTTATCTTATTTTTTTCTATGAGTTCTATTTCACTGTCCCAAAGAGAAAGTCTTGCAGTGCCTGTTTCGTCACCTATGAGCAGGTTAACAACAGCACCTTCTCTTCCCTTACTTTTGAATTTTCTCGGTTCGAATATCTTTACAACTCTGGCTACCAAATCAACAGATCTTAGACCAGAAACAAGGTTTTTTATTCTCAACCTTCTTTTATTTTCCTTTATGAGTTGCACACCCAGCTCTTTGCCTACTATATACGCAGCACCCTCTTTTGAAACAAGACCAGAAAGTTCATCTTGTTTTTCCTTTATGAGTTTGTTTACTTCTTCCTCTGTTTTATTTGTTTCTTGAGAAATTTTCTTTATTATGTCTGTTAATGTGAGCATAAATTATTATTCGATACATTTTTTAAAAAGACGCTCTTGAATTTTTTATAAAAATATTCTCTCGCGAATTCACAATTCAGTAGTTAAAAAAGAAACATTTTTATATTATATAAACAATTTTTTTATGTGAACGGGGAGTGGAGAGTATGCCTGAACAAAAATCAACCAAAGAGAAAATATTGATTTTGTCGATCGATAGGGATAACGATATAGGTGAAAAAACAGGCATAAAAGGTCCAATTGTAGGTAAAGATAATGTTCTCAAGGCTGCCAATGCCCTTGGTCTTGTTGATCCGGAAGATACAGACTTCAATACCCTTTTTCAAGCCGTAAAGGTTTTCAACGAAATGAGTAAAACTTACAATACAGAAGTTGCTGCCATTACTGGTGATAAAAATGTCGGTCTAGAATCAGATAAAAAAATATCTGAGCAACTGAATAGAGTTCTGAAAAAATTTCCTGCTGATTATGTTGTTCTTGTGACTGACGGCGCAGAAGACGAACACACAATACCAATAATACAATCTAAAGTACCCATATTATCTGTTAATAGGCTTGTAGTAAGACAAGCAGAAGAACTTGAATCATCTTACTACAAAATAAAAGATTTTATTGAAGAATCTCTCGAAAATCCCAAGTATTCTAGACTTGTATTTGGTCTTCCAGCCATTTCGATGCTGCTCTATGGTCTTTTTGGCTCAGAAGGTTGGCGCGCCATTTTGGGAATATTAGGTGTTTATCTTTTGATAAAAGGATTCAAGCTTGAGAAATACATTCTTAGTGTCGTAAATGAATTGAGGACATCATTTACTAGAAGAAGATTTGCATTTTTTACATACATAGTTGCCATAGGATTTGCACTACTCGGCACTTTCAACGGATACACGAACATGATGGATTGGATGAAAGTAGGATTTTTTGAAGGTGTTGCTGCGTTTATAAATGCCAGTGTATATAATTACTTCCTAGCCGGCACTTCAGCGTGGATAGGAAGAAGTGTCAGTGTGGGTAAACAAAAAAGAAAAGGTAGAACAATAGTTTCTGTTCCACTTTTCGGTCTGGCAATCTCACTTGTCATATTTACTTCCTCAGAAATTATACTAAGACCTGATATTTCTATAATAAATTTCATATTTTCAATAATAATAGGATTTGCAATCCTTTTTGTAGCTCTTTTGATAGAGTGGAAAATCTGAATGCTCCCAATACCCAATTCGATTTTAACCTCTTTTCATAAAAACTCTCACTTTTCTCACTAAAAACAGTATATCAAACTTACTTCTTCATCAATCATTGTTCGTTTATAATTTTTCTGTTCATCACTTCTTAAACTCACTTTCTGTTTTTTTACTCACTTGAATTTTTAACCAAACAGGCAGTTCTATTTTTATCAAAATTTATCAAAACCGATATTATGAGGCTACGTTCTCTCACCCTTACTCTCTCACATGGTGTGAGTGGTGAGAATAAACTCTCACTTTAGGTTGAGATTTTAATTATATACTTTATAGTATAATTTATAAAATATTTTTTAAATAAGATATTTTATGATAAATTCTTTATAAAAAATATTATAGAAAACAACTTTTTTAGACGATGTTTTATCAATACCGATAACGTTTATATAATCCTAAAACAATATAATAATGTGAAATATATGAGTGAGAATAAGAAAGGTATACTAGAGGACCTATTTCTCAGAGAAAAACCAGCGAAAATTCTTCTTGGTTTGAAAACATCTAAGGAACATGTATACGCAACTAAATTGTCTAAATACGCAGACTGTACATATTCTCATACTATAAAGATATTAAACGCGTTAAAAAAAATGGGCATAGTGACATTTGAAAAAAGTGGTAGAATTAAGAAAGTAATGCTGACAGACGATGGTTGGGATATAGCACACAATTTAGAGGCTATAATAAAGAAATTTGATCAGATAGAGGAAAAGTTTAAGAAAGCTGCAAAACCCAAGGAAGAAGGAAAAGATAAGAAAAAGAAAAAATAATTTATGAACATTTTTTGTCCCTATTTTATCTTAATAGGATACCCTATTCGATTAAGATTTATCTAAAAAAACATCTTTTTAGTTCAATGTAATTTAGCTTGTTTTACAAAAATCATGAAAAGTTACGAAAACTTCACAAAATGGATATTCTGTTACGTTTTTTGTAACAAAATTTAATTAAAAATTACGAAAACGTAATTTTTATAAATAAATGTTACGTAATATAATGTATGGTTAAAGAGTCTGTTTATTACCTTAAACCAGAAGAAATCACAAGATTAATAACATTTGCTCCTTCTCTAAGAGATAGGGTTATTATAAAAATACTAGCTAGAACAGGTATGAGAAGAGCTGAGCTAAGGGACATAGATATTGAAGATATTGATTTTGAAAAAAGAAGGATACACATCAAAAGTGGGAAGGGTAAAAAACCTAGAACAGTGCCGGTAGATATTGATACTCTTCAAGATATAAAGTTTCTTATTGGTAGTAGAAAGGAAGGAAAGTTAATAACAACAACAAAATCAGGAAACAAAACGGTATCACTGAAACAAATAAATGAGATAGTTGCTAAATGTGGTAAATTAGCTGGGATCAAACATCCAAATCCCGCGAAGAAGAACATAAACCCGCATCTTCTTAGGCATTCATTTGCAAGAAATGCAAGAGCGAAAGGTATGCCAATAGAGATTTTGCAGCAGATACTTGGTCACAAGAGTATAAAAACAACCATAGATGTGTATGGAACGCCTAGTATGGAGTCTGTACAAAGCGAATACGAAAAGCGAATAGCTGAGATGTATAAGTAAGTATATAGTTGACTTTAATTATATATTTTATAAAATATCTTTTTATTAGACTTTTTTTGATAATATATTTCTAAAATTATTTATTATAACAAATATATTACAGTAAACCTTTTAGTTGCCAAAAATTTTAAAAATTCAGTTGAAAGTGAGAGTTGTAGGGTGAAGCCACCCAGAAGTGAAAGTGAGTGTGAGTTGGTCGCAGTATACTGTTTTAAGCGTCCATATATGAAGATAACGGTGAGTGAGACTTCCTACATAAAAAATGATAGGAATGTGGAAGAATAGTGAAAAGAAATGGGTAAAAGTTAAGAGAAAAGATGTGAGAATGAATATAAAGTGAGGAATTACTTTAAATAAATATTTCTTCTGTGACGTTTGTTGTACATGAAATCGTCTTCTGTGCTTTCAAGTGAGGATTTCTTAAATTCGATTAACTCCGCTATCTTTGAGCTCATTTCATCGGCATAATAAACAACCATTGCTTCGGGAAACATGGGTTCTTTAGGTGAACCAAAACTCTGCCATCCGTGGTGACTGAGGATTATATGAAGAATTTTATTGCTTATTTCTTCGTTTATTCCTAATTTTTTAACAATGTTGGATAACATATGAAATCCAAGAGCTATGTGACCCTGTAATTGACCTGTTATAGTCCCCTTTATTCTTGTTGTTGTTTTTATTTCATCTAACTTTCCTATATCATGAAGAAGTGCACCTGCTATAAGGATGTCTCTGTCGAGATCTTCAAACATTTTCTTGGCAGTATCACAGAATTTTGCTACTTCCAATGTATGCTGTAAAAGCCCACCTTTCCAATTATGATGAATTTCAATAGCTCCGGGATGAACCTTGAATTTTTCCAAAATATCTTTGTTTTCTATGAAAATATGCGTTAAAAGCCGTTTTACTTCTGGATTCTGTATGCTTTCCACATAATCATGAAGTTCTCTCACCATCTCCTCTAAATCACGTCTTGGTGGCATTATAAAATCTTCTGGATCATATTCCCACTCTTTCAGAACTCTTATGGTGTCTGGCGGGTTAGTCGATATTTGCAATTTACCCCCATGCAATTGCACTTTGCCTTGAACAAGAACCACCGAATCAGGTTTTATACTGTTGTATATTTCTTTTATTTTTTCCTCGTTATCGTCCCCCCAATACTTATAATCTATTGTTTTTCCTGTGTGGTCCGATAAAAGAAGGTGAAAGTAGTAACCATTAACATAAGGTGATATGCCTTTTTTTATTTTAACAACAAATATGTCTTCTATTTTGTCGTTTTCCTTCAAATCGTTTATGAGATGTTTTCTTTTGTACATCGTTAAAGAATTGGAATTGGGTTTTATATTTTCTATGGGTTCTATTGCTACTAGAAGAAGATTTAAAAAATAAAAAGAAAGGAGAAGAAGTTATTTTTCACCCGCTTTTACTGGTGTCATTCTTCCTGAATAGTTCAACAGCGAGTATATTACTAGGTACAATACTATAATAAATCCTATTAACATCACTGGAATTATTGGGAATTTCAATGCACTGAAAAACGATATAATACCCTTTCCTACCAATCCTACTCTCGCTAGTGAAGCCAAAAATATCGTTGTCAGAACTACAAATAACACTGTAGTAATGTATGTCACGATTAAAGAGAGAACAGGTCGTGTTTTTGTGTCCTCACTGCCAAATATATGCATGAATATCACAAAGAAAAATATCAACATTCCTATCCCAACAACTGATATATAAACTTCACCCAGTGCAGAAGCCACTGCTTTCATCGTTGCGCTTTCAGAAAATGCTGCTAAGCTATTTGCATAAACAGACACTGTAAATGCCAATACTATCACTATACCTAGTAATATAGCCCAGTTACCTGAATTCATGTATAAGTATATAATTTCAAACCTTATATTGATATGTGCTTGTTATGTACTCTACTGGTAGTGGTTTTGATAAGAAATTATATTTCTTGTATTTCCACGCCGCCGTCTTCCTCTTTTTTATCTTCTTTTTTAAATTCATCTTTCTTTTGTTGAAGAAGCTGCTCAACCCATTTTAATGCTTGATCTAAAATTTCCTTTTCATTACCTTTTAGCCTAATTATAGGTGTATCGTGATCGTAACTGAACCTATCGAGAACTTTTTCAACCCTTTCATGCATTTCTTTTCTCCACCCGTCATCAGTTGAGCGAAAATTATCACTTTTAATTTTTGAATCAAAAATTGAGAGAAAGAATATGAGATCATAAGATTTGGCGTGTCTAAAAACTTCGTCCTGTTTTTCTATTATTTTTTCTGGTGGAAGGTTTGCTTTCTCAGCTGCTCTTCTCCAATATGCAAAATTATCTATAGTCCCCCTGTCTGTTATTATAATGTCATAGTTTCCTTTGTTTTCAAGCTCATGCTCCCCCCTTACCTGATTATCAAGTATCCAATTCTGGGCTTTAACTGTTGCCATCTCATTAACAGGGAATGGGCATTTTCTAACAACCTCTTCCAAAACCGCCACTTTTAATCCTTTTTTAGTCAGGCGAGAATAAAGATTTTTACATAGTGTGGTTTTACCTACAAAATGACTACCAACAACCGCTATTTTCATAATTGCTCCTGTAAAACTTCTGTTTTCTATTTGACACTTAGAAATTTAAAAGTTGTAAAAACATTTGTCATCACTTCTCATAACTAGTTAAAACAAATAAAAATCTTGATGTTAAAAATGTTATACAATATGGAAAAAAATCCTCAGCCAAGATTTCTAAAAATGGCTGAGGGTGTTCGTTTCGTTAAAAAACTTGTTCTAAGTCTACTCGAGAAAAAAGACGTGGTTTTCGTTGCTGTTGGGGGCGGATCGTGCGCAGGTAAAAGTATGTTCTGCAAATTACTTGTTAACTCTATTGGTTTTGGCAAAATTCTAGGTATGGACAGTTATTATTTGGGTATAGAAAAAATTAACGATTTTAATTTTGATCGTCCTGATTCGCTTGACTTGAAACTAATTGAGAAACATTTGAAAAAATTAAGAGATGGGAAGAAAATACAGAAGCCTGTCTATGATTTCACTATACATAAAAGGGTGGGTTATGAAACATTTGAACCAGATCAAGTAATTATAATTGAAGGTCTATTTGCACTATATCCACCTATTAGAAAACAAATGGATGTGCTGGTTTTTCTTGAGGCAAGCAAAGAAACAAGACTCAAAAGAAGAATAGAGAGGGATGTAAGAGAAAGAGGAAGAACCGTGGAAAGTGTATTGAAACAGTTTAATGAAACAGTTGAACCAATGCATAGGTTATATGTAGAGCCAACAAAAGAAGGTGCTATCATAATAGAAAATGAAAATAATTTCAATAAAATGGGAATCAGTCTAAAAAAGAGCTAATTGTTTATCTTCATTCTTTCTTGACTGTGCGATTCTTTCAAGATCTTTAAATGGCCTGCTTTCAAATATTTCATTTAGATATCTTCTGACATCTGGAGGTATTCCTTTCGAAACCATCTCAATAAAAACATCTTCAGCAACAATTCCTTTATCTTCCAGATAACCAAATGCAAATTGCTCTCCTTTTCTTACTCCACGTTCCCTTATAATTTTAACAGGTTCTCTTCCGAGTGAAAGTCTTGAATATTCCTCAGGATTCAGCCCAGGACTTATTATTCTTATTAATTCCTCAGGTTCTACTTCACCATTTAATAATCTCTCTTTCGCCCCTCTCAATTGTTTCATTATTTCCTCATTGCTGAGAAATGGTGATGTTAATATAGCCCACAGCACATTTCTCTCAAAATCAGTTCTGTATTTGTTTTTTAGAACTATATCGATCCCAAACGTTTTTGGCTCACCATTAATATTTCCTGCTACGGTTCTTGGGCCGAATGAAACAAAAACCCCTCTTCCAAAATACACGAAGTCTGGATGAGGAACTTGCATAGGTGTGTTCTCTTCATTCTCTTCGAAGTTAACAAAGACGTAACCCTTGTAGACGTTTATAATTTTGTTTTCTGTTAGTGCAGATACATATTCGTTCAGTTTTCTCTCTAACGTCTTTCTAACAAATGTTTTTGCTTCATCACTTAATCGGCCATCCAAATACCTTTTCGAAAAGAGCCATGAAGGAACATCATCATTAAATAAATCTAAAAGAAGTTCTCTTGCACCAGCCTCTATAGATTGGTAAGCGATTATTTTTTGAGTAACATCATCATTTTGGCCATCTACTAATGCGTACAAATTCGGATAATGTTTTCTTAAAAAATAAAAATACTGGCCATAACAATCTATTTCCTCTAAACCCTTTGCTATAAGGGGGAGAAAATAAACATCTGCATGATAAATTCCTTCTTCAAAGCCAAGCCTTCCCAAAAGCATAAAATCCTTTAAGGCACGCTCGTCAAAATCTTCTAATTCCTTACTCCTTCTTTTTCTAATGTCTCTCAATACATCAAATCTTAACGTTTCCCAATAATTACTGGAAAAATCGGAGTGGCAGGTTCTTGTGGGTTCTGTCTCAAAATCTAAGGAGGCCGCGATTATATTTTCTAACATACTGCTTGCTAAATGAAATGCCGCCAGTGCATCTTTATAACAATATTCAGCAATTTCAACTGAAGATTTAATTGACCCGGAAATTGCTTTTCTTTCCCTTTCTTTTATTCCTTCGAAATTCATTTCTTTTTCAAACGGTATTCTAAATGCATGTGAAACATTTACCAATCCGTATCTTGGGAGACCTAATGCAAATTTTCTTGTGAAGGGATCTGGGTCTATAACCCATGTTCCTGCTATTTCATTTCTTTTTCCAAAATTTTGACTTATTCTAGCTCTTTCTCTAGGCTGAGAATCGTCGGGAGCAGGCCTGAACAAAGCCGTTTTCGGGTCATTTGCCTTAGTTCTCACTCTTTTAAGTTTGTCTAGATCATAACTCATTATGTTGTACCCAGTTAGATAGAGCGGGCTGTATCTTTTTATTTCGCTGGAAACTTTTCTCACAAGATCTTTCTCATCTTCGCAAACAACTATTTCTACTCTATGATTGTCCCAATAAAAAACATCAGCTCCTGGATCAAATATTGTATATACCAAGCATTTGTCGATCGACTTTCTTCTGCCTTCAATTAATGAGCATGTGAATATTCCATACTCATCATCTAGACACTCTATATCTAATGAAACAATTTTTTCATTAAGCAGTTCTTTTATTTTAACCTTCTCGCCAAATTCTATATCTTCCTTTATATCGAGAGCCTCCTTTCCTTTGTCAAATTCCACATATCTCATTAGCGGAAACGAAGTTAGTGTTAATATCCTGGAAAGATTATAAGAACGGCTTCCAGGAACAATTAACAGATTTGGATTGAGGTCTGCATCTTCCACTATTCGGATTACCTCATCGACGTCTCTCTTATCTTCAAGAGAGAACTGTACAACAGAGCTTTTTCTTCCTAAACGATGGATTTTAGAATTAAATGGTCTTAGTACCTCTGCGTATTTTTTTGCTGTGGTATGGTATAGCCTTAGTGAAAAACATGGATAATCATGCTTTAATGGTCTGTAAATTGTTTCATCTTCATCTCTAAAAAATCCTTTAGTTTCCTTTTCTATTGTCGAGAGTGAAACAGTATACATAATTTACACTTGAAAAAAGGTTTTTTATCGATTTATGTTTTTATTTTTTTCCTCTAAAAGAATTTCATGAGCGGCATGTATATCAGTTCTCCCACCGAATCTTCGAAGATATTATATATATTATATCCCTTTTTAAGGAGCGACCCGGAAGATTTTCCATGTTTACCTAACAATAAACAGTGGTTTTGTGATTTTTATCATGAACAAGAGGAACTAACAAGATACAACGATTTATCCGAGTTAGAAAATTTTAGAGAATATCATGAAAGATTAAGAGAAAAATTCGATGCCGTGGTCAAGAATGTCAAGAGTCTTGGGGACATCGAATTTGTAATTTTTGAAACACCTTGCGGAGTTTACACTGACGGTGAAAAAATATGCAGTGACCCTTTCTCCTATTATAACGGGATTTCTACGCAACATCTAAATTTTTACACAAATCTTCTATCAGAGATTGATTCTGGCGTTCTGCCAGCAACCTTAAGAAAAGCCAAGGATTTTATGGGTTATGATGAAATTAAGGGGTTGGTGATCGAAACAATGGAAAAAATACTTAGAATACCTGTTTTTCCGCTTATTTGCCCTTATCATATTGTTTCAACTTTAGAATCTGGTAAAATGACAATTGAAGCCAGACATTTCTTTGAAGATTGTATAAATACTGAAAGCTATCTACCGTCATACTTTCCTAAAACACTTGAATCAAGGAATCCACCACTTTTAAGTTTTCGCCCTTCCATTTTCGATCGAGAAGAAGCAAAGAAATCATTACCTTATGTTCCAAATGAAGAGTTTATCCGTTTCAACTTCTATATTCTTGTAAATGCGTTCTATTCCATAGTCAACACAGCGATGCGTATTACTAATGAAGAAAAAATAGTTGTTATTAGTAAAAAAAGTGGATATGTAGCAAGGGTTATTGAAAAAATATGTAGAAAAATAGGTATTGGTATGACAAATTTAGAACTCATGAGAAATCACGATGGATTTTCTATCCTTGGGGAATGCGACCCTGCAGCAGCACGTATAATGGAGGGTTACGAACTCTCTCTCTTGGAAAAGGTTTTGTATACTTGATTATTTCTATTAACGTTTAGGTAAATAAACAATTTATTTTTATTTGCTAAATATTCTTTAGGTGTCTTTAATGAATGTCGAAGAAAATGTTAAAATAAGACCAACAGTGGATTTAGTAAATTCTGATGAAGAAGTGCAGCGAAGGTTATATGAAATGTTCTATGAACATGGACCGGGGCACGGAACATTTCTTAGTTTGCCATTTGACCAGATAGTTGAACATGGACCGTCATATCAATTAGGCTGGAAGTTAGAAGGTGATGTAAAGGATGTTTTGAAGAGGGGATACGGATGTGCAGACCCGAGAACTGTTCTTGAACTTGCAAAACAAGGTAACTACTCTGCCTTGGTTTTGCATCCAGGAATTGCAAGAAAATATTGGAAGCGAATGATAGATAGTGATGAAGAATTCGATGTTCCGCTTATATACAAGATAGACGGGCATGTGCTTGTGCCATCAAATCCGGCCATACCATCAGTTATAGGGAGTTTGGATGATGCAGCTGAACTTGGTGCAACTGCAATAGGTATGACCTTTTACATGGGCTCTGAAGAAACGGAAAGAGACATGGAAAGAATAGCCAAACTGATAGAAGAAGCGCATGACTATGGATTTCCTGCTGTTGTATGGGCCTACCCAAGAGGTCCTGGCATCAACGAAATGGGAGCAGATAGTCTTTTCTGGGTTCATTACGCGGTAGCAGTTGCTGAATCTTTGGGTGCAGACGTCATAAAAACAAAATTTCCAAAACCAGTAGCAGACGAAAATAAAATAAGAGCATATCTCGGACATATTATGAATTTGGCGAGAAAAAAGAAAATAGAGGCAGCAGAGAGATACATAGAATTAGAACCAGCATTTGGGGAAGCAATTACAATAGAAAACCATACATTGAAAGTGCGCACAGTAGGGAGGAAAACATTTAAAGAACTCACTCCAGAACAGCACACCTACAGGGTAAAAATTGTTCTAGATGCTGCGCCGAGAACATTTGTTGTATTCTCTGGCGGTCCGAAGAAAGAAGGTGACTTGAAGAGAAAATTGGTTGAAGAAACAAAAATAATCATGGATGCTGGTGGTGAAGGGAGAATAATAGGAAGAAACTTCTGGGGTGTTCCTTTGGAAGAAGGATTAGAGCTAACCCGTGCGGTGACAGAAGTAATGACACAAGAACAATATAGAAGGCCTGACCCACGCAACCGTGAATGAAAACGTTAAGCTTTTTTTTATTTTTTATTTTTCTTACAATACTCACTCAATGGACAAATGTTGCATCTGTTCTTTCTACAATAATCCTTGCCAAGTTTTAGGAGCGCGGCCTCGAAATTAACGAAACTTTTGTTTTTAATTCTAGATTCTTTCCATTTTTTCTTCAATTCCTTCAGCACTGCCTCTGGTTCTTCTGATGATGTTAAACCCAGATTTTTTGCTGCCTCTATAGTGAACCTATAGGGTAAAGGCTCTACATCCCATATACCCCTGAGTTCACGTAGAAATATATTGACAGTTGTTTTACCTATACCTTTTCCTAGTGACATTAATTTCTCTTCTAAGTCTTTCTGGTTTTTTGACTCAGAATAAAGCTTATTTAGGTCTCCACCATAACCATCTATAAGGTTTTTCATTACTTCGAGAAGTTTATCTGCAGTGCTGAAATCATATCGCGTGTATCCACCTTCATCGAGAATGTCAACCAGACCTTGCCATCCTGTTTCTAATATTCTTTTTGGTGTGATCACATTTTTTGAAGAAAAACACCTATAGGTTTTTATAGCAGAACTTTCTCTTATAGGTTTTGCGAAAAGTATGGATGCAAAAAACCATTTGAAAATCTCTGACGATTTTCTGGATTTTAAATTAATTCCTAATCCTTCCGAATAACTATAGGGAGATGTTTTCAAAAGAATTTTTATTAAAATGTCAGCATTTTGCATACTCACTTTCAGTGCGTTAATAGACTTTAATAAATTTAAAACTTTTTGCTATATATAGTTTATTATTGTTACTATTAGAGAGGGAAAAATATTGATTTAATGAGATAAGCTTATATAACATCATGCTTACAGCACACAAACACACAGATTGTAAAATGAGAAGGTACAACGCAATGATATGCTGTACCTTCAAATAAAGTATCAGAGTATCGGAATAATACAAGTTTGCTTAGATGTAAATATGGAGATTGTTTGTCTTTAATTCTTTGGTGGAACAGGGAAATAATGTGTACACGGCCAAGCTTTTGATTCATTATAGTTTGTGCTGTTGTGTTTCTTCGTCTTGTTCTGAAAACCATGAAAGAGATAGAGAAGCAGAAAGAAGGTTGATGATATAAAAAGAGGGGGGTGGTATAATGTTTAAGAGTGAGATAAAGAGGTGGATTTTGGAAAGACTCAGAAAGCTTGCACTAGGAGGTGAAGATGGATAGTAAAGTCATGGTTGTTGAATGGGTGTTGGGCCTCCTCTTCTTCTCAATTCTTCTTGCAGGTATTGTCCAAACCAGCGCTACGATAAATAGAAGCACTCATCATGAGTTTGATATCAACTTCTCATTTGCAGAATATGTAGAAGTAGACGCGTTAGGTCCTCCTTGGCCGTGGCCCGGCAGGTACATAGAACTAATGGAGGAGGAGGAAGTGGAAGACGGTGATAAAAAACTAGCCAAGCGTGAAGGAAGGGGAGGAAAAAATATGAGAGTCGCGATGAAACTTTAAGGAGGTGGTAGCATGAGCTGGTGGATGCATCTGATTGCGGCCGTGTATTTCTTGGCGCTAGCGTGGTGTCTCTTCCATGTAATAGTCTCGGTTGTGAAAGAGGACAGATAATGATTGCAAGATCCTGGGCCTAGCGAATACCGAGAAGTGTTGGAGGGAAAGGTGGTGTTGGTGATCATACTTGGAATTTCACTTCTTTTCTTGTCGTTTTTGTTCCCAATAATTCTTAGGTATGCAGCACTCGGGATGTTTCTCTTTTTTATACTATTCATCACAGGGCTTACTATAACCAACACCACTCAACTCGATAAAGGAATATGAAAGGGAGGTGGTAGCATGAGTTTATTATTCTGGTGTTGACATTTGTTATGGTAGTCATGCTAGCCACTTCTGTGGCGATGGCCGGAGCTGTTCCACCAGGTGAGGACAGTTCCATGGAAAATGAGCTAGCTGAAGGGTCTTAACCTAGGAGGAGGGAACAAGCTTTCCCCTCCTTCTAAAAATCTAAAATAAAGGAGGGATAAGAATGCCTTTATTTTTAGTTTTCCTTGCTATTGGTATACTTTTTGGTGCTACAAACTTATACAACCGCTACAAGCATGAAGTTGAGCGGAAGCCCATCTATACTATTTTGCTTGTGATGACGTGGATAGGATGTTTTTTCTGGATTTGGGAACTCAGACCTGCCTACCATGGATTCACCATCGATTTCATATTGGGCTTCTTCATGGGACTTCTCGGATTAATTCTCATCGTGCTTGGTAGCGCTCTATACGTACTGTTTACCACGAGACTCGAAATACTGAGGAAAACCACAGCTGTATTCATTATTTTGCTAGGATGCGTTTGGTTTTTGTTCGGCATAATTAACGGTGCGACAGGCGCGTTCCAGAAAGCCTTAGTTTACAAAGACATCAAAGACAGTATCGTTTATATAAGTGAACTTCCTGAATCCAGTCCTGTCCAGAGGATGATACCAAGACAGATCGCAATAAACAAAACAAGAAACATGTCCACAATATCAGATGCTATGATCGGTCAAATGCACTACATCATCGAAGAGGATGGGATATGGATGAGTGGTGGATTTAATCCCGTTTTCTGGAGAAGCTTCAGGGGAAAGGTTAGAAACGTCGCATTTATCAAAGTATCGGAATCTGGTTCAGAACCTACCATAAAAGAAACGAATTTTGTTTTCGGTCCCAATCTACGTTGGGCAGATAACGTTTTCTGGAGGTTGCAAAAGAGATCTTACTGGTCGATGTATAGCGACCCTATTTATGTACGTGACAGCCAAAACCCGGACAACATCATCATGCTCGTTCCTACCAGAAGACCTGCCTTTTGCTTCTATTCAATATTCCCTGTATGGAGGCCTGTATTTACAGGTGTATGGAAGATATATCCCGATGGAAAGATGATCTGGGTTCCAAGGGACCAGATAACCAGTGATCCTGATACTCGGGGACAGCGTGTCTTTCCTGAGGAGATGGCAAGACTTTACGGGTTGAGTGTTGCATTTTCACATGGCATAATTAATGCGTTTTTCACCCACAGAGATCAAGCGGTTCTTCAAGACCTCAAAGGCGAACGAAATAAACTACCATATTTGATAGAAATAAACAACAGAGAACCTGTATGGTTCATTTTCCTTAAACCATATGGTTCTTCAGCCAGAGGTCTCAAATCAATGCTCTTCATTGATGCTGTAACTGGTAGTATTAGACAATGGAACGCCAGTCCTAACACCACACTAATTGGTCCTCAGAGAGCAATCATGGCAGTTAGAGAAAACCACCAGTTTAGGAATGTTACCTGGTACACCAAAAGTAGCGATACAACCATAGAGGGTCTCATTGTAGTCGAAGCGTTGCCTGTTTTCATCAACAAGTCGCTGTACTGGAAGTTAACTATCACAGGATCTGG
>CAYYWW010000011.1:0-21189 GCA_964475515.1 uncultured archaeon
AAAGCACAAAGGTTGCCTAAAAAAAATTGCAAAATCTGCTTACATTTTCGGCTCCACTGTTGAAAACTCTCTTGTGCAAGGTGAGAGTGATATTGACATGTTAATCATACCAAAAAAAGGTGTCAATCTTAAAAAAGCATATAATGCTTTAGACTCTATGGTTGAAGAATTATTAGAGAGGGGATTCCCGGTTCATATTATTCTCTATGATCCATCTAGACATCCAAAGAACTTATTAGAAACAGCTAAAAGAGGAATAAAGGCAATGTGATAATGAAATAAAACAAAAGCCATTTAGAGTTCACAGCCGCTTAATTCTGATAACCTCTCAAGAGACATCTCACCTGTGTATTTTTCCCCGTTTATGATCCATGCAGGAACATACATTATACCTTTTTCAATGCATACTTGTTTGTTCTCTGTGCATTCAACATAGTTAATATATTTAAATGCATCTCCAAAAAGAGCCTTTTGATTGTTGCAGTGAGGGCAGTATTTGGAGCCATACATTACTATTCCTTTATCACTAAGGCATTGAGCGAAAACTTCAAGTTTATTTCTTCCATTATGGCTTATAAAATAACCAGATTCTGTTAAATAATAAACAAATAGGAGAAGAATAATAACGCTTGTTATACCAAGAGCAACTCTGTTCATAAAATCTCATATATTAAAATTTTAACATTGGCCGCCGTTGCTTGGATTTCCGCTTGAACTCAGCGTTTGATTGCATTCTTCTGGTGGGGTGCTAAATCCTGAACATATAGCTTTCTTATAAGCTTCTGGTGTCCTCGCACCTCTATATTCCTGATCATTTATAAAGACTGTGGGCGAGCCTCTTACGCCGTATTGTTCATTAAGCTCAACTTCTCTTTGAAGTAATTCCACTGCTTCGTTCTCTTGACATGTTTTTATCTTGTTTACGTCTATTCCAACGCTTTCTGCAATTGATTCCCAGCATGTATCAACATCCCTTGAGTTACATTTAGCATTTACTTCTTTTACAAAGTCCCACCAAGTGGAGTGGTCATAGTATTTCCAAACACAAAGTTCTCTTATGTCTTGGTGAAGTTCCTGGATACCGTGCATTGAACAATACTTTTCTTCTTCATCTAAACAGTAATCCTGCCAGTTTGCTCCCCTGTTTTTCGCATAATCGGAATAAATAACATAATGCGGTTCCCACTCAACCTTTTCACCAAGTAGTCTGTATACAGGTTCTAATCCGCTTTCTGCCTGGTTACCAAAAGGACAGAAACTCATAACAAAGAATTTTATGTTGGCTTTCTCTCTATCAGGAGCATCAAACTCAGTTGGTTGCTGCTCTTCTGGTATTTCTGGTGTTTCAGTTATATTTATCGCAGACGGGAAAAACAACACACCATCCTTGGTTACATAAGAATCATAAATTCTTCCATTCAATTCAACTTTCATGGCATAAAGACCGTTTTCTTCAGTTACATTGGTGAGAGTGGCATTGACGCCACGTAACAAATATGTATTGATGTAATTTATCGCATTTTGGGCTGCTTCCTCTGCTGGAACAGAATTTGCAATTTGTCCTGTTAAACATTCACCAGAAGAATAGAGGAATGAAAGAGCGATGGTTAAAGCTACAAAAACAAACGTTGTGTACATCCAATAATTGGGTGTTGAAACCTTTTTCTTTGTTTCGACCTTTTTTTCAACTTTTACCTGAGATTTTTTCTTCATGGCTGCTTTTCTTCTTGATTTATTTCTTTTCGGCATATGACTCACTTGAATTTATTTTTTAAATTTGTCTTGTAAGTTTATAAACGTTTAAAGAATGTAAATAAATTAACAATAAATTTTATATAGTTTAGCTATTTTGATAACTACGAAATTACAACAAACTTTGCGAATGATTTAGATGGCTTTATTGTTACACTTTCGCCTGTATTTATTTCTACAATATCCGAATTGTCTGCGGTCAGAATTCCGTTTTCTCTTTCTACCGTAACTATAGCAGGAGAATTTTCATTTATCTTTATTGGTTTTCTCCTGGGAAAAACGTTGTTGAATCCTATTTTAAACCCCTTCTTAAATGGTTTATTTCCTAATGCTCTGTAGTAAGCAAAGGAACCAAAAGACGTTGATGCCACTATACCATCACCAATTATGTTTTTCAATTTCTTATTCCCAACTTCTAATGAAAACCTAAGAGCTGTCCTAGGGTCTTTATTTCTAATTTGTATTTCATTTAATGCTATGATTTTTTTATTTTTGTATAATGCTTCAATTTTTCGAAATTTCTTTATTCTGTAGCTCTTAGATTTTATTTTCTTGAGAATTCTATTAAGGTCTTTAATTGTGTAGAATTTGTAGGCCTTTTCCCTTCTCGTGCTGTTTCGGTACATGATTGGAATTTTTGGTATGGATGGATACTTATTTTCTGCCCTGAGAATTGTACCGTCGCCTCCATAAACTATTATAAAATCAGGTTTTGTTTTTGTTAACGAAAAACCAGCATCTTTTATTATTTTGACGATTCTCTCCGAGTCTAAAAACGTTTCTAACCACATTTTCATAATTATGATATAACAAACGTTTAATTAATAGTTAAATTAAAAGATTAAATTAAAAAATTCAAACAATTAAGAGGTGAAAATATGGCAAAAGTAAAGGTCTATTCGACACCAGCATGCCCTTGGTGCGTCAGGGTAAAGGATTTCCTTAAAGAGCATAACATAGAATTTGACGATATCAATGTTGCAGAAGATAAAGAAGCAGCTATGGAAATGATAAGAAAATCTGGGCAAATGGGTGTTCCTGTCGTAGAGGTTGGTGATGAGATTATTGTGGGTTTTGATGAAGAAAAATTACGAAAAGTCTTGAACATAAAAGATTAGAATTCCGCTTACTACCAATACAATGATTAGTATCTTTATTTAGATACACCAATAATTAATTATATGAAAACACCGAGATTGATGGGTAGAGTTGCAATAGTGACGGGAGCAGGAAGAGGCATTGGCCGTGCTATTTCATTAGAACTAGCCAAGGAAGGAGCAAAGATTGTTGCTGTTTCTAAAACTATACGAGAAGTAAGAGAGACTGTAAAGCAAGTTAAATGCAGTGGATCTGATGGTATAGCGTTAAAAGTTGATGTAACGTCACCAAAAGATGTAAAAAACATGGTTAAAAAAACAGTACAGAAATTCAAAAGAATAGACATTCTTGTTAATAACGCTGGCGTGGCCATATATAAACCGCTTATCCACACAACTGAAAAAGAATGGAATGAAATAATTAAAACAAATCTTGAGGGCATTTTTCTATGTTCAAGAGAAGTTCTCCCTGTTATGATAGCCCAGTGCAGTGAAGAAAATACGGATGAAATCGCGGGTGTAATAATAAACATTTCTTCTCAGGCAGGGAAGCACGGATTTTCTGGTCTATCTGCCTATTCTGCATCAAAATTTGGTGTGATAGGATTAACAGAGTCTTTGGCAGAAGAAGTTGCTGATTATAATATAAGAGTCTATGCACTCTGCCCGAGAGGCGTTGACACAAACCTTTACCGTTCTTTGTTTCCACATGCTGATACTTCTCGTCTATTAAAGCCACGTGACGTTGCCAAGAAGGTTGTTGAGCTGTGCTTACCAAACTGTCCAATTGAATCTGGTAGTGTGGTTGATGTTTTATGAAAAAAGGAAAGAAAATAACCCTAACGTTGATAGGTATCACTGTTCTTATATTTTTTGGTGCCATACAGAGTCCACTCATACGGGAGTGGATAATTTCTGCTATTTCTCAGTTTTTCAGCGAGCCTCCCACAGAAATAAATGAAACAATTCCCTACCAACCCGAGGAAAACACAACTCAAGAAAAGTTAAAAATAATCTCAGAAGAAGAAAGGGAAATAGAGATTACAGAGCTGTTTCCAAAACCTAAGGAACCGAACGTAATCGCAATTGACAACCCTAAATTTGTTCCTGTCGAAGAAGCTGACTCATGGATGCAGCCGTATGACAGGGTTATTTATTTAATTTACAACGGAGTTGAAAAAGCATATCCACTTAAAATATTAAATTGGCATCATATTGTTAATGATTACGCTGGAAGCAAACCCATCGTGATTACATATTCTCCACTTTCAGGGTCAAGTGTTGCATTTTTAAGGATTGTTAACGATAAAGTAGTTAGTTTTGACGTTTCAGACTATCTCTGGAGATCGAGTCTTCTTATGAAAGACAGGAGCGGAAACTCTTCACTTTGGAGCCAAATTTTTGGAGAGGCCATAACAGGCAACTACACTGGATACAAGCTTGAAAGAATTCAATGTTATACGGCTACATGGGAATGTTGGAAAGAATATTACCCGGAAAGTCAAGTGTTGTCCATAGACACCGGTTATAATTTCAGCTACGACACAAATCCTTATGAGGAATATCAGAGTAACGATTATGTTGATTACGGTGTTACATTCAATGATACTCGTCTTCACCCCAAAACAATTGTCTATAGTGTAAACATCAATGGAAAACAAAAGGCATATCCGCTTGAAACAATAAAGGACATGAAAGCAATAAATGACATTGTGAATGATGTTCCAATTCTTGTTGTATGGGATTATGTAATGGATACTGCAAAAATATTTGAAAGAAAAACAGGTAATGTAACACTGACATTTGGATACGGTAAAGGACGATTAATAGACAACAATGGATATTTATGGGATTTTAACGGGGAAGGAATATCAGATGAGGTTTTTGGCGAAAAGCTTAAACCCGTTCCGTTTATGGAAATATTTTGGTTCGCCCAGCTTGCTTTCTATCCTGAAACAGAGCTGTACTCCCCGCAAACTCCCTAATATTTTAAAACTGAAAAAACAAAATTAAATTAATGAAAAAAATATTTGGAGTGGCTCTGGTTTGTTTGGTTTTTATTTCAGGATGTATCAGCACGGTTCAGATACCCGAGCCTACCGAAAAGGATATAGCTATTTCTAGATGCATTGAGCTTTGTAATTGGGAAAAAAACCGTGGTAGAGATTTGAGCAACGGGCCATGTCTTTCAGAAAATATAACAGAAGGATGGGTTTGTGATGTTGCTCATGATCCAAGGGAAGAAATAGACAATTTGGAGGAAAATCAATGTAGTGAGTGGCAGAAAACTGCCTTTCATTTTGTAGAAGTCACACCTGAATGTAAATTTATAAGAGCGTTTTAGTTCATTGGAGAAACTATTTCCTAAAAACAGCGATCCTTTTTGTCATATCTACATGCGTCAGAAATAATGATCTACAACAATATCTCTCTAAACCAAGCTTGTCCAAAGCATCCTTAGGCTTAATACCACTGTTTATCATTCTCTGATAATCTTCCCATAGATGCCCAACCGGTTTTCCACAACTTATGCAACGAATTGGTATAATCATAGTAATCATTAAATTTGAGTCTTTATATTTTAAATTCTTTTACCTGCTTTAAATACCTATGAATGAGTTGGCAATTTTATTTCTTCTATTAATTTCAAATATTTGTCAAGTCTTTTTATCTGATCTTCAAGTATACTTATGGTTTTTTTTATGTTTTTTCTTTCTTCCGGGGGTAGTTTTTCTATTTTCCTTTCCATGCTCCTAAAATCCTGAAGTGTGTTTCTGATACTCTTTCTTGACTTCAATATTATTGCATTTTTTAGGCATTCCAGTAAATCGCTACTTAATTCTATATAGAGTTTTCTATCTGCTGTTTTTTTGATCTTTTTTACGACCCCGAGAACTTCAAGTAAATCTGAACTCAAGGAAATCATGCTTGTTGAGTATCCTGTTTCTTTTGCAAGCTCTTGTAATGACATGGGCTTTCCTTTAACCAATAAAACTCCAATTATTTTTCCGTGTAATGAGGAATATCCTAAAGAGGTTGCTACATCTGAAAATGTGGAAAATATTTTTTTCTCGATGTCCGACTTTGTCACCATAGTTTATATATTATTGCAGTATATAAATTTTTGAAATTTTTCCGATTTATTAAGAAAACTGCAAAATATAAATTAAAGTATGAAAGGTTTTGTACACATAGTAGAAATTGTGATAATAACAATAGTAGTTTTCGTGCTGATATACCAAGCTACTTCAGTGCCTACTATAAGCAGAGATTGGGGAAAAACCAGTTTAGAGATACAAGTCAGAGATATTCTTTTGTCATTAAATAAAAAAGGTATTAACTGGTTGAACAAAAGCGAGGTTGAGGAAGAACTAGACGCCTTGTTACAAAACACAAGCATTCGATATGGATTAAAAATAGAGAATGCATTAAAGGAAAATATAAGTGTCGGTTGCTTTTGCAATGATACCGAATACTTTTATCTCAAAAGCGTGCTCTACCCTTTTATGTTAAATGGAGAATATGTTTCCTTCACTATATATAAACTTGATACACATAACCCTTCCTTTCCTATAACATTTGATGTTGTTTTCTTAGCGGACAATGCTAAAAATGTGAGTTACGATCAATTAAGAAGTTTTCTTTCGGAAGGAAAAGGAATCGTTGAAGTAGTTGACTTAACAGAGGGTGATATATCAGGAGACAGTGTTCAAGAGAATATATTTGGATTAAAATGGAACAGTGCTTTAACACCGAACTCAAATAATATAACCTTTTCAATAGATAGTGAAAGTGAATTTTATAACATATACAAATATTTCTACAACATACCTAACTTAACGGGATGGATTCCACCCGAGAACCATACATTGAAAAATTTTTTAGATCCAAACGAGAAAGTGGATGCGAAGAATGGGAACAATATAGTATTGAAGCAAAAAGCAACAAATGTACCTGCAGCTATAGTTAATAACAAAATATTTGAAGGCAAAGGAAGAGCTGTTTGGTTGTCCGCTGGAAATGATGAATCGGTAGAGAAAAAAATGATGTTGAGATCATTGATATTGTGGGCGTCCGGTGAGACGTACGAGGTAGTGGAAAATAAAATTCCAAATCCTGCCTCTTTTTCTATATTCAAACTAATAAAAAAAGGTGAATATAACCCTGGGATGGATCAAATAATAAAAGTAACCTTGAGTTTAGGGCACGTTTTTGATTGATTTTTATATATACCTTTATTCAATATTTAGTTATATATGAAAAACAACAACGAAACAGTTATAAGAGTCAGAACCCCAAAAAATAACGAAGTTCTTGGCGAAATAAGTGAAATTTTAGGTGCAAGTAGGTTTAGGGTTGGTTGCACCGATGGTAATGAACGTATATGCAGAATACCGGGTAAATTCAGAAAAAGAATTAATTTGAGAGTAGGCGACATAGTTCTTGTAAAACCATGGGAAATAGAATCTAACGAAAAAGGAGACATAATTTGGATATATACTAAAACTCAGGCAATGTGGTTAAAAAGAAAGGGCTTTATTTAAAAAAAGTTGAAAATTTTTCTTTTTATTTAATCAACGTAACAAATCTCACTATTAGTATTATTATAATTATTATTGTGAGAATTCCTACTATTATCAGTTTTGTGTTTTCATCTATGGCTACAGCTTCCCCTGTAACTTCTCTACCGGTTTTGTTTACAGAAGCGTTAAGCACGACTTCTTTACCAGGTTTTATTACAACTGTTTTGTTCTCTTCTTTTATCTCACCAGTTCCCGACACAACGACTATCGTGAAATCTGTTGATGATTCAACATAATCTGATTTAAGTTTTATCGTTGTTTTATATTCCCCGGGTTTTGTCCCGAAAATAGGTGATATGTATAGATAAACTTCACCTTCTTCTCCAGGATTCAATGTCACAGTGTCTGGTTGAAGAAATGCCCACACAGGACCTTCTACTGAGAACCTGTATGTATCAGTTTTTTCACCTGTGTTTTTTATTTTAACTGGAACTGCCTTAGACTTCAAAACTTCGACTTCTATTTTTCCACCCTCTGAAATTTCAGAGCCGTAGCATTCTTCTTTTGATTTTATTGTTATCGCTGATTTATCAGAGACACTAACATGGGTTGAAGATAATGATGCAGTTACCTCTATCGTTTCATTTGCATCGCAGGGAACCGCGAATTCGTGTGTAAATGTTTTGCTTTCACCAGCATCGAGTGTAAGTTGCTCACTCACACCATTAAAGCTTAATGTGTAATTATCCTTAAGTTTTCCCGTGTTCTTCACCTCGGTTGTGAAATTTATTTTTTCACATGGGCAAATTGTTACATTTTCTGGCTCGAGTTTCAATTCTGCTGAATAACAATTCTCTGAAATTATCTTAATCATTGCCTGGTCGGTTACCTCTTTATCTACGCTTGCTGTTATTGTTATAAATTTCTCACCTGTAAATGATTTTGTATCAACATTTAACTTCACCATGCTTGTTTCTTTTGGATTCAGAATAATCTGATTTTTACTCAATGTTCCAAAATCGGTAACGAGGTTAATTTTACTTGACACTGTTCCTGTATTTTTAACCATTACATCGAATTCTGCGGAATCGCCGCTACATACAGTTTTCTCGGTTGTTGTGGCAACAACAGCAACTCCGGTGCATTCATCAACATTTATAACACCCGTGACATTTTTTGTTGCAGTTATGTCATTTGAGGAACTAACTGTAATTATAAACGTTAGTTTACCTTTCAGGTCTGGTTTCACTTTGAAAGGAATATCTTTTTTAGAGTTTTCGGCCACCCTTACCTCGTTTGCAATCTCTACCCAATCCGGTGCGAAAATTTTAAAAACGTCTTCTTTTCCATAGTTTTTTATAGTTAGATAGTAATCAGAAGACTCTCCAAGACAAGTTTCGGATTCTGTCGGTTCTAATGCAGCGTCGAACCCATAACAATCTTTCACATTTATTTGGAATGTTTCTTCATCTTCGGCGTAAGAATCTCTTGATTTTACTGAAACTTTAAAGGTATGGATACCTTTCATTCCTTCTGGTATGTTGACTGTTGCTTTTACTGTTGCAACATCATTATTGGCAATTGTTATTGTAGGTGTGTTGGTTACAAGCCAATCAACTTTCTGGTCATTGTAGAAAAGGTTCACATCGAATGTTTCCGGGCTTTTCCCTCTGTTGTATATCTTTATATTATACTCTTCATATCCTTTCTCCTCTCTACAGATTTCTTTATAACTTTTTTCTACCTCTATGTCAACTTTGTGACACGTTAAAACTCTCACATTAAAACTTCTTTCTATCTCATCACCTGTCTGACCAGATTTTGCTTTAATTTTTATGGTGTAGACCCCTTCGTCAACATTCGGGACAGTTATCCAAAGCGGTTGAACCTGCAATGTTTCGCCGGGATTTACAAAGAAGTCTGGGTCTACAAAACCGCTCCACCCTTCAGGCAGTTCGAGTGAAAGAGCGTACGTATCAGGGTAATCATAAAAATTTGTAATGAATATCGGTATATCGTTATAGTCCAATGGTGGTGTGTCTTGCATTATTGTTGGACACGTAGATATTTCCTGAAACGTTTCAACCTGCATATCAAACGAAAGTGCATACACGGGTATGGAAAAAACGCTAAGAAGGGCCAATGAAACAATTCCAATCAAAATATTTAATTTTTGTTTCATATTCATTAGTTGGGAGTAAATTTTTTATATTTATCGTTTCATTTTTTATTCAATAGTTTCATATTTAAGGTTATAGATACCTATTAACACCACAAAAGCGAGCGCTGTCAATGTTATAGATAATAAAAACCAAAAACTTGTGAACATTATTGAAATATTTGAATACACTTCACTCCAGAAATTACCCTTTTCTATCTCTCTGGGTGCTGCCACAAAAAATCTTATATCAGATTCAAATACTAAGTTCTCCTTTTCGGCTGTCACTTTAACATTAAACGTGTAGCTTCCGTAATCCCTTGGCGTTACGTAGATATACATGAAATCTTCATTTTCTATATATTTTTCATTCATATAGCTGACCCAATCATAAGGCAAGCCGGTCACATTGACAATGAATTTTTGTGGTGTTTTTGTTTCAATGTCAAGGACGATAACTTTACTGCCCTGAAGACTTATATCGAGATTTGTTGGGAAAATATCTACTTTTGTGGTTTTTTCTTCCTCGTCCGGAGGTTTTTGAGGTTTTTGAATTTCCTTTCCGGGACCGGTCTGTTTTGAAAATACAGTTATATATGTTGCTTTTGCATCTGACCTGCCACATTTACTCGTTGCTATTACAGTCAATCGATGCCTTCCTTCTGTCGTTTTGTATTTAAACACTTTCTCTAATGTTTCACCAGATGCCACAGATTTTGCGTAGAAACCCTTCTTTACACCATCAACAAAAAGCTCTATTTCTATTATCTCTCTTTTACCACCCGTATTCTCAACAACTACTGTTACCATACCTTCTTGCTCAACGAAGAATTTATCCGTGTAATCAAAATCTTTGATTGTAACAGCGCACGGCGGGTTACATTTTTTATTTGAACATCCGAACTCACAATATTCCCAATCATGCCACGTTTTCGTACAGTCTTCGTTTTTATACAGCCTTTGTAACCAATTTCCATTGCATCTATAAACGTCTAAATATTCTGAAGAACATGTGATTCCACATGAAGGGCAGCCATCAACACAGCAAGAGTCGTAATCAAAACAATCACAATCATAACAATCTTCACAGCAATAACCTACATATTTCCAGTTGATCCACTCTGTTTCGCAGTCCCATCTTACATATTTTCTTTGTATCCAACCATCTACGTATCTACATTCATTTAAATACCCTTCCTCACATTCACAATCTTCGATGCAAGTGTATGCTGTTTCACCACAATTACATACACCATCGCCACATGTAGAACAGTAGTTGCAATAGTTTAAACCATCGCTTGTCTCAGAGACCCAATTACCATTTTGACATATTAAATATCTTCTCTCGTCATAGTCGCACCTTCCCTGTCCCTCTACTCCGTACGGGTTTATGCAGCTGTAAGGTTGTGAAACCAAATGTATTAAGTAGTCTTCATCACTGCCACAATCTGCAATAACTTTGAAAACAACATAGTATTCACCTTCACCAAAATTATAATTCAGGGTAAGTGTTTTTACTTCTTGAGGACCTATTGTAGTATTAGAGCTTGAAACAATAGTTCCATCCACAAAAAGTTTGTAATAAATTGTTTCATTCACATCGAGATTGTTTCTCACATTTGCTCTCGCAATGTTACCTTGTACGGTGAGGCCATAAACATCTATGCACTCTGATGCGTTTGCCACACCGATGAAGGATAAAACAATCACGAATGCAGACACGAAACTCAATATATTTTGTTTCATAACTACTATAGAGTAATAAGTATTTAAATACTTAACGGTCAAAAACCAAATCGGTGCTCTGCCTGCTAATTAATTTATAAAAAATTCAATAGAAGCAAATTACAGATTAAATATTAAAAGATTTTGATTTCAGTTCGTCCAAAAACATATCAGCTTCTGTTTTTGCAACAATTTTTCTGATAGTATCAATAGCATCCATTTCGACAGAGAGAGAGTCTATGCCCAACTCTACAAGTAATTTTGCCATTTCAGGTTTGCTTGCGGCTTCCCCACAAATTGAAGATTCAACACTGTATTTTCTGCACCCATCTATTACAATTTTTATCATTTTCAAAACACCAGGATTCATTTCCGAGTAAAGTTTTGCTATGCGTGTATTGCCCCTATCAACTCCAAGCGCTAATTGTGTAAGATCATTAGTCCCTATCGATGCGAAAGCTACACCCTCTTTGCAAAATTCTTCTATCTGCATCACTGCTGCCGGCGTTTCAATCATAACGCCAAGTTTGACGTTAAAATCTATGAATTGTTTCGCTTTTCTGAATTCTTCAATACTGCAGACAAAAGGCAGCATTATACAAACATTTTTGAGTCCCTTTGCATGTAATCTCTTGATAGCTTCTATTTCACATTTGAATACATCTGGTTCTTCAAGACTCCTTCTTATCCCATGCCACCCCAGCATTGGGTTATTTTCTTGTGGCTCATTTTCTCCACCTTCGAGGTTCCTGAATTCATCTGTTCTAACATCAAGTGTTCTGTACCATACAGGTCTAGGATAAAAAGCTTCTGCTATTCTACCAACCTTGTTAACTATTATCTCTATTAATTGCTCTGGGTTGTTCTTTGCGAGAAACACAGGGTGTTTACCAGATTCTGTAAGCATATGTTCAGCTCGTAACAAACCAACACCATCAGCCTTATCTTTTACTTTATCCACAGTTTCTGGAAATGCTATGTTAGCTTTGATTTTTACTCTAGTAGAACCTACACCATATTCACGAACTGATGCTCTTGGCTCAGGTGAAACTATTGAAGTAGTTGCGGGCTCAGCTGACTGGATTAGGGTTTCTTGAGATGGTTGTTGTTGCAATTCTTCTATGTCCGGTAAATGTGTCTCTTCTTTTATTTCAACATCTTCTGGATACACTTTACCATGCACAGCATCAACTGTCACAATTTGGCCGTCATGAAGAACAGACGTCGCGTTGCCTGTTCCAACTATGCATGGTATCCCTAACTCTCTACTGACAATTGCAGCATGGCTTGTTATTCCACCCTCATCTGTTACTATTGCACTTGCTTTTTTCATATACGGAACCATGTCAGGATTTGTCATTTTTGTTACAAGCACATCTCCTTTTTCGAGATCATCTAAATGATCCAAGCTAAGTATTATTTTAACTTTTCCCTTGGCTACGCCCGGTGATGCTGGAAGTCCTGAAACAATACAGGCCCTGCTTGTGTCCTCTTCTCTCTTCTCAAACACCTTTCCAAGCGTTGTTATAGCCCTCGTCTGTACAATATATATTCTTCCACGTTCTTCACACCATTCAATATCCTGCGGTTTGTTATAATGTCTCTCAATTTTCAGTGCATAATCACAAAGTTTTTTTATTTCCGAATCATCAAGAACGCGTTTTTCTATTTTATCGGATGGCATTTTTGTTTTAACCGTTTCTCCTGTTGATTTGTCCATCTTTTTCATCCACATTTTTTTACTGATTTTCACCTCGAGAATTTGTCCGCTCTCTTTATCTACTACGTAATGATCTGGAACGACAAGACCACTTACAACAGCTTCACCAAGACCAAAACTTGCCTCTATAAATATTTTGGTCTTGTCATTAGTTGTAGGGTCTGCAGTAAACATAACCCCGCTTTTATCTGCATCTATCATTTTCTGTACGATGACGCCCATTGATGTTTTTTGTATCCTATGGTGTTTTCTATAAAATATTGCTCTCGGAGTGTAAAGAGATGCCCAGCATTTCTTTATACTCATTATAAGTTGTTTCTTTCCTTTAACATTTAGTAAGGTTCTCATCTGTCCAGCAAAACTTGCTGTTTCTAGATCCTCAGCTGTTGCAGATGACCTCACTGCGACTAAAACTTCTCTCCCTGCTTTAACAAGCTCCAATGGAAGACCTCCAAGCTTTTTAATTTCCTTCCCAACAGAGAGCTCCTCGTACTCATCTATTATAGCACTTTCTATTTTTTCGGGAATTTCAGCGTTTAGGATAAAATTCTGTATTTGGCTTGAAACATTTTTCAATTCTCTCTGATCACCTACGTTTAAATCGCTTAAGAGAGAATCAATTTTCTCTTGAAGTTTATTCACTTTAATAAACTCCTCAAAAGCGTCTGTAGTGACAACAAACCCTGGTGGAACAGGAACACCTATTTTTACCATTTCGCCGAGGTTTGCAGCTTTTCCACCAACATTTTTACTGTTTTTATCAACTTCTTCTAACTTTACCGTATACATAGATACCTATATTATTATTGTCTGCAAATCTATATATTTCACAGCCGGTATAATAATATTAGCTTTAACCATTTAAGTCATTGAAGAGATAATTGTGGACGGAACAAAAAATAAGCTTTTAGAGGAAACGAAAAAATGGCTTTCCAGGATCGAAACTGAAAAATATATAGTCAATAATGAATCTGAAGAAGTTAAAAATGTTTTGAAAAACTTAAAGGCGTACATAGATGACTGCAAGTATTTTTTAGAACAAGGTGACATGATAAGAGCATTTGAAGCAATCGTTTATGCGTGGGGAATTTATGAAACACTTTTACATTTGAAGATAATATCACGCAAAAACAAAATTTAGAAAAATTCTCTTTTCAGATACTCCCACAAGAACTGGGCAAAACCCTCATTCTTTTTTGCCAATTTTATAATCTGTTTGTTGTTCAACACTTTGAAACCATGCTTGTGTATCGATTCAGCGATGTACGATGCAATACCTTTCTGTTTCAGTGTTTTAACCCCAACGGAAAGACTATGTTTAATTTTTTCATCCGCCAGTGTGAACTTCCTTTCAACTTCTGCTACATAGTGATCGTTTTCTATCCATATCCTTCCGCGGCCTTTATACTTATTTATAAATTCTTGTGAGTGTTTTTTCGAGAATATGGGGGGTCCTGTCAATTTCCTCACTTTAGGCAGTTTCCAGATCTTAAGTTCTAAAAGTATTGCACAGTCGCTGTTGCTCCACACATCGAAGCCCATCACCTCGAATTCATACTCTTCTAGTATATTTTTTAGTCTCTTTGCGGTTTTTCTCAGTTGGGGATAGAGTATATCTGGGATGATATTGGGTTTTTTAAATACGACCGCCAAGAATTGCGTTTCCCTGGAATTTAACAAATTTTCCAATTTCTTATAATCTATTTTGGTTTTTTTGAAGAAGAATGATGTTGACGGTTTTTTCAGAAACTCTCGACAAAGATTAACAAATTTCACAAAATTTGCAGGTGAAAGAGCCGAAGCGACGTTTCTTTTGGGGTCCACAGGGTCTATGACTATTAGAGGCTGTCCTTTAAATCTGGTTTTTGCTACTTTCTTCCTCTCATTCGGTTTGTAATAATTTTCAAGGTCTATGAACACGTCGCCAGCTCTCCATTTCGATGCTGCCTCTAATAATTTGTTGAAATATTTATATTTCACTATCAACAGTTCGCAAAGATAACCAGAGAACCCTTCGGTTTTGGTGTCGGAACCATATATATCGTTCGCTTTCAAAAATTGTTTTAATAATCTTACTTCTGATGTCAGTCTTGGAGAAAGATGTTTTTTCAACCATTCATTATGAAACGGCGTTCTGTCTACAGCGGATTTTATCTTGGAAGGGTCCTTTATCTTATAACAAGGCACAATGTCCACTTCATAGCCATTGATTCTTGCACGCACATATGGATGTTCAGCATATGCAATTATGTATTTCCCTTTCAGCGATTTCACTATTTTTTCACCGATTTTAAGGCCCATTTTCTCCAGTTTTTCTCTGCTGTATGATTCTGGGAACATTATAAAGATATCAAACTCTTTCTTATCAAGCATGTATGTGTTTCTGATGAAACTTCCAGCAATTGTGTAGGAAAGCTTAAAAGGTTCTATAATTTTTTCCGTTTTGCTCGTGACCTTTTTCATTATGTTCTCTATTTCCCTGTGCTCGGTCTTATTAGGTATTATTTTCTGAAGCACTTTCTCAAGAATTCTATCAATTTTTGCATTTTTATTTGGCATAATTATATTTTATTTCTGACATTAAAGAATATAGTGATGTTATTGAATACCGATTCTTACCATATAAACATATAATTTTTCGAAGAAAAGCGGCCTTTCTTTTATTACCCTCCACTTGAAGTTTTCGCGGAGTTTTTTCTCAACAACCTCTTTACCGGTTAAACTACTTATCAAAAGAAGGCACGTTCCGTTCTTTTTCAAATGTCCCGAAAGAGCATCTAAAAACTTTAGAGTAGTTTCGTAACCTTTCTTCCCACCCACAACGGACTTTTTTATATTATTATCCAAGTAACGGTCATTCTTACTTTCTGGCAAATAAGGCGGATTGAAGATTATAAGGTCAAAATTTCCTTTTATCGATGAAAATAGGTCTGAAAGTAAGAAATTGATTCCATCGCATTTTGTTTTAACTACATTCTTATTAATGTCCGTTGCGTACAACTTTGCTTTAACTCCTTTCTTCTGTATAAGATTTCTTACAGATTTTATGATTATGCCAGAGCCTGTTCCGATTTCTAAAATTTTCATGTCTTCAGATGCGTTTTTTTCTAAAAAATTTTCAACAGCTTCTTTCAGTAAAAAAGAGTCTTCTTCTGGTTCGTAGATACAAGTCATAAAATATTATTAAAGAAGAAAACAATATAGATTTATTGGGTGATAACGTGTCAGCAATAAAGTACAAATTCAAGTTTCTCAATGACCTCACATCGGACGTGATGTTTGAAGCGTACGGTCAAGATTTAAAAGAAGTTTTTGAAAATGCAGCCGAGGCTTTGTTTAATGTGATATGCCAAATAGATAAAATAGAGCCAAAGCAAGAAATTGAAATTACAGTTAACGGGCGCAACAGCGAGGACCTGATGTTTAACTGGCTCCAAGAGCTTATACTAATTGTAGATACAGAGAATATGTTTTTTTCTAAATTTGAAATAAAGGAAATAAAAGAAGATGGTACATACTTAAAGGCTGTTTGTTATGGCGAACCTGCAAGCCCGGAGAAAGGTGGCACGCTCGTCAAAGCGGTTACATATTACAAATTCAAATTAGAAAAAACAAAAGGTGGGTACAAAGTAAGAGTCGCTTTAGATATATAGACTAAAAACACAAGCACTTTATAAGCGAAATGTTTATTAAGCTCCGAACAAGAAAAATAATATACTTTGTTTTTGAATGGTGTTAAGAATGAAAGAAAAATTGCAGCAAATAAGCGAATTTGAATGGTTTTTGTCAAAAGAAGTTAGAGATAGAATGAGGGTGTCTGCCAAAATAATAGCAAACAAAACTATACTAAATGCAATAGAAGATGATGCTGTTCAACAGTTAACTAATGTTGCATGTTTGCCTGGCGTTGTGGAACCTGTAATAGGATTGCCTGATATGCACTGGGGTTATGGTCTACCAATGGGTGCTGTTGGAGCGTTCGATGCGGAAGAGGGTGTAATATCAGCGGGGATGTGTGGTTTTGATATAAATTGTGGCATCAATCTCATAAGAACTAATTTAACTTACAAAGATGTGAAACCAAAGATAAGAGAACTCATCTCTGAATTATTTAAAGCAGTGCCGTGTGGGGTTGGTGCAAGAGGAAAACTTAAACTAACAAGAGAGGAGCTCGATGAAGTTCTGGAGAGAGGTGTTGATTGGGCATTGGAAAAGGGATACGTGGTAGAAAAGGACGTCGAAGCTACAGAGGAACACGGAAGAATGGAAGGAGCAGATCCTTCTAAAGTGTCGGATCTGGCGAAGAAAAGAGGAGCTGCGCAATTAGGAACACTTGGTGCAGGTAATCATTTCCTCGAGGTTCAGAGGGTAACTGATATTTTTGATGAAGCATTTGCTAAAAAATATGGTATAGTGGATAAAGATCAAGTTACAATAATGATACATTGCGGTTCTCGTGGGCTTGGCCATCAGGTTGCCACTGATTATCTTAAGATACAGGAGCAGGCTGTTAAAAAATACAATATATGGCTCCCTGACAGGCAACTTGCTTGCGCTCCTGTCAATTCAAAGGAAGGTCAAGATTTTTTCGCTGCAATGAAAGCAGCTGTTAATTTTTCTTTCACAAACAAAGCTGTTATGACGGGCTGGATAAGAGAAACATTTGAAAAGGTTTTTGGTCATTCATGGGAGGACATGGACATGCATACGGTTTATGCTATTGCTCATAACATAGTAAAATTAGAAGAGCATGTAGTAAATGGTAAAAAAAGAAAGCTTTACGTTCACAGAAAAGGTGCAACAAGAAGTTTCCCGGACGTTCCGGTAATAATTGCAGGTTCAATGGGAACTTCAAGCTACCTTTTGAAAGGAACGGAAACTGCGATGAAAAAAACATTTGGTTCTTCAGCTCACGGTGCTGGTAGAGCAATGTCGAGAAATGCTGCAATCAAAAAATTCTGGGGCGGAAAAATAAAGGAAGAGCTTTTGGAGAAAGGTATTGTTTCACAGTCAACTCATCCTAAAATTCTTGCAGAAGAGGCTCCCAAAGCATACAAAGATGTGGAAGCAGTAGTGGATTCTGTTCACGGTGCAGGTGTTTCATTGAAAGTAGCAAGAATGGTGCCTGTTGGGGTTGTGAAAGGATAAGGTAGCAATTCAAGAAAAAAGATGTTTTTCTAATTCAGAAAAACTATCTACAATAATATCGGGTTTCACCTCTTCCAACTTTTCTCTGCTATGGTAACCACCAGTTATTGCAATTGCTCCGATTTCTGCTTCTTTTGCAGCCAAGACATCGAATGTCATATCTCCTATGTAAAATGTATTTTCAGAATTTCCACCTAAAATGTGTTTTGCTTGAATCAGAGGTTTGGTTTTGTTACCCTGCCCTGCCAGTATATATCTTTCATCAGGAAGGAAATCTACTATTTTATATCGCTTAGCTTCTTCTATAATATCTTCTGGAGGATGTTGACTTACGATAGCAAATGGTAACCTTTCTTCATGAATTCTCATCAAAAATTCCTTGGAACCCTCTCTTAACACAGGAAGAACCCCTCTTTCTTTCGCTTTTTTCAAACCCTTTGCATATAGTTCTTTTAATGTTTTGTCGTCAGCCTCTTCTTCGGATATGCCGTACGCTCTAAAAAAATCGATATTTCTTGAAAATATGCTCAAGGTTTTAAGCCAATCCTCATAAGATATCATTGGTCTACCAAGCTGCTCCATCACATACTTATTAGCTTCGTAACAAACATGCATGTCTTTACTGTGAACCCCACTCCAGTCAGAAATAATCCGTGGTTTTTTTCTCATGAGCTTTATTAGTAAAAAATAATTTATTTTTTTATTAAGAGACAATTATTAGAAAGAACAAGAATAAATAAAAACACAAATAAATGATTTAATATGATTTCATATTTTAAAATATTGAGACCAATCAATTGCCTAATGACATCAATAGCTATTTTTATTGGCGCCTTTCTTGTTGTGAAATTTGGTTTTACATACGAACTGGCATATAATATAATTTTTGCTATGATAGCTGGTTTTCTCATATCAGGCGCTGGAAACACCATAAATGACTACATAGATGTTGAGGCAGACAAAATCAACAGACCAGAGAGGCCAATACCCTCGGGTGAAATCCAAAGAAAAACAGCCCTTGTGTATTCTATAGTATTGTTTTTAGTAGGCATTTTATTTGCCGCATTAATCAATTGGTTAGCTCTTTTAATAGCAGTTGTTAATTCAATTCTTCTCGTTTTATATTCCCTTAAGTTACAGAATAAAATTTTTCTTGGAAACGGTGCTGTAAGTTATCTTGTGGGTTCTTCTTTTCTTTTTGGTGGGGCTTCTGTAGGAAATTTGCTTATCCCTCTAATGCTTTTTATACTATCGTTTTTAACTAATTTTTCCCGTGAAATTGTCAAGGACATAGAAGACTTGGAAGGGGATAAATGGGAGTTTTTAACAAAAGTAAAGGACAGACTGAAAAAATCCGTTGAAAGCGTGGCTGAAAGGTTTGGTATAAAACGTGGGAGGATAATTCTCAAGTATAACAAAAATTTAGCCAAAAACATAGCTACCCTTATGTTAATACTGGCTGTTTTATTCTCTCCGCTTCCATATTTATGGGGTTTGCTTTCACATTTTTATCTGGTCATCCTTATTCCAACAGATATAGTATTTATTTTCGCTGCATATCAGACACTTAAAGCGCGCAAATCAAGGGATTTCGGAAAAGTAAGTAAAAACATAAAAATAGGGATGGCATTCGGGTTAATAGCGTTTATACTTGGTGCTGTATTTTGATTTTTCATCTTGGCGAATCAATAACAGCCACTAGACTTAGAAGAATCGAAAGAGCATGTAACTCTCGAATTTGAATGTAAAAAATGTGTAGAAAATGATATAATTGAAAAGCTGAAACACTAACGCGACCTCAACTGACTTCTTCAGAAGCTCCGCTTCCTCGACCTTCGCTAACACTCAGAGAATACAACGGATAAACGGTTCAGCCATTGCGGGGGCTTCACTCAAATTGGTTCGTAAGCTCGCTAACTTCTTTTAATCCGCAACATGTTATATATCAACAATAAGTTGCAGAACCAACTTGTTAGCTTTAACTACTCAACTATCTAAAAAAACTAAATACATTCAGCTCCTTTTAACAATATTCGTTTATTTTATTCTTTCTGGAGCAGACCTACTTCTTCCAATTTAGCCAATATATCAGAAACAGCCTCGTTGATTTTTTCTTTCTCCACATGCGCTTCCTTTGACAGTATATCAACTATTTCTTCCTTTGTCTTTGTCCCGTCGCACATGTTCCATATTGCAATTACTGCTTCATCAACTTTGTACGCTTTATCACTTTCGTTGACTAAAAGCAACTCGTTGTTTTCTGATTTGGCTACACTTCCTTTCTTCAAATATTTCATTTACAATACCTCACTAAATTCAAAATATCTTATGTTTAGTTAGGCAAGAATATATAAATAGTTATGGGCCTGCCGAGATTTCCTGTTTCTTTGGGCACTTCTTTTTAAAGAAAGTGCCATTCGAACTCGGGTCAGGTCCTATCTGCTGCGTCCGGACCATTGGTTATATGTTATGATCCGCAGGGACCTATTCTATCCAACTGAACTACAGGCCCATTTAATTTTTTACTTGAGAAGATTAAAGAAATTAAAATTCATTTCTATGCAGTAAGCTTTCTAGTTTTCTTTTTGGGACGTGTCTTGTTCCGTTCTCATCATACCAGTAGTTCGTCGAATCCTTTACATCTTCAACAATAGGTTCTTCATCTGGATATCCCAACGCTATAACTAAATCTATTATGTAATTGTGTGGAATAGAGAAAAGAGACCTTAACTTTTCTTCATTGAATGCCCCCACACAGCATGAACCTATACCATTTTCCAAAGCAGTTAAAATGATGTTTTCTGCCGCGAGGCCAACATCGTGTTTATATCCATCTTTTCTGACATTTTGATTCACCAATATTATTATATACGCAGCAGGTTGTTTCTCTGGTATTGAGCCAGAAAGAATAACAGATTCAAAAACCTTCTCCACAAGTTCTTTTTTATCAACAACTATATATTCACAAGGTTGCATGTTCATTGCAGATGGGGCAAGTCTTGCTGCATTTACACATTTTTCTAGAATATCATAACCCACCGGTTTATTTTTAAATCTTCTTATCGA
>CAYYWW010000012.1:0-21155 GCA_964475515.1 uncultured archaeon
TAAAATAGTTACAAAAATTTTTTTAATAGTCATTTATTAACTATTTTATGCCATAAAATAGATATGGATTCCAGAAAATATAAAACACTGACTTTAGGACCAAACGCCATTGACGCTTTGGACTTGGACGGCACAATAGACATGGGAGATTGGGGTGCCGCTTTCTTTAAATACAAGTTTGGAATGCCAGAGGAAAAATTTCATGAAACAGTTAAAAAAATACGAAAAAACCCTGTATATAGAGAAAATCTTTTAAATCAGACCGGTTACAATCACGGTGGATATTCACCGGGTGACGAACTTGCTGTGTTTTGCGTTTTGTATGGAATTGAAAGAAAAGAACTTATAGATTTTCTCTCCAGATATGAGAACGGGCACAGGAAAGGATTTGATGAATACGTCTTAACACCGTGGGATAAGGTTGTTGTATCTTCTTGTGTAGCAGATCTTGTTAGAAAACGTTTTGAGGATGTTAGAAGAAAAACAAAGGGGATGTCAGCAGGAGGAATAGAACTTTATGCTGCGGAATTAGAGGTTGATGATAACGGACGGTATAGAAGGATTATAAGAGGATGCGGCAGGGATATGAAACCAAAAGTAGTAATACCTTATAAAAATAGAGGCATAATAGCAGCAGGAGATGGTGATAATGATATGAAACTTATGGAAATTGCTGATTTTGGTGTGTCTTTTGGTAACCCAAAAATGGGAGATGTCGTGATACCTGAGGATTCAACATGGTATTACTTCTGGGTATTTGCAGAATCACTTCGAGGGCGCTCTCCCGAAGATATAGCCAAGAAATTTTTTGAAGACGGAAAAGTAGACATTGATCTCATCACACCAAGAACAGAACTAGGAGAAAACGAACTAACAAAATTAAAAGAAATCGAGCGTATATATTGTTAGGGAATATGATAATTAGTTTTGGTGAAGCACTTATAGACATGATACAGGAAGGTAATTCTTTTAAGCCGTTCCCTGGAGGTGCACCAACAAACTTTGCTGTTGGTGTCTCTAGGCTTGGGTTAAAGTGTAAAATGATAGCTTGTGTCGGTAATGATATTTTTGGTAAAGCACTTCTGAATAAAATGGCAGAAGAAGGCGTGGACACAAGTTATGTGAAAACAATTAACGATAGAACGACATTGGCCTTCGTTCAACTTGATGAAAGGGGAACGCCAAGGTTCTTCTTTTACAGATGTGCAGACAAGAAGATAACAAAGGAAGACATAGATGAAAACATTTTCAAAGAAGCAATGCTGTTTCATTTCGGTTCCCTTTCGCTTACAGAAACATCTTTGAGAGAGACACTCTTCCATTGTTTGGACCTTGCAAAAAGAAACAACGTAACAATATCTTTCATACCAAACATAAGAGAAGATCTCTGGAAAAAAGAGTATGACAAATATCTCCAAAGAGTGCTGAATTACATCGATATAATGATTCTTTCCAAGTCAGAATTCGATTATATAACAAAAAATATAGCAGAAATTGCAGAGAAAAATTTTGAAGAAGCAGCCAAAGAAATTATCGGAAGATATAAAATTAAGGTAATGGCCATTACTCTTGGAGAAGATGGTGCAGCAATGGTCACAGAGAATTCATTTTTGAAAAGGCCTGCGTTCAAAGTAAATGTTGTAGACACTACAGGAGCTGGTGATGCGTTTGCTTCGGCCTTTGTCTACGCATTTTTAGAGGGCTTTGAACCAGAAAAAATGTTAAATTTTGCAAATGCAGCAGCGGCCATTTCAATTACAAAGAAAGGAGCCATGTCAGCCCTGCCACGAAAAACAGATATTGAAGAATTTTTAAGGAGTGGAAACTCCGACAAGTTTTAACTTCTCAACGATTTCCTTAATAACTGCTTCGGAGGGTTTCCCTGTTGTATCAATTTCTATAATTTTTTTCCCAAGTTCTAACGCTTCTGATTTGCATATTTCCATTATTTCAGCCTCGATATTTTCTTCGATCTTTGCCTCTGACCACCCTTTGCTTTGCATTCTTTTTCTCAATTCAGCTGGGTTGCACCTAAGTATAACGACAATATCACATGGTATATCGTGAGCATAATGTGATTCTATAATTAGATTTCTCTCGCTTTTTGCAATTTGTTTCAATTGTTTTTTTATTCTGTCCAAATCCACTATTTTACACTTGCGCTTTTTGTCATAACCACAATAAAGGTTTCTTTTCTCAGCTAACTCATTCAAGCCAATAACAATCCATCCGAGTTTTTTTCCCAGTTTTTTAGCTATGGTGGTTTTTCCTGTACAGGGAGTTCCAGATATTGCAAGTATCATTATTATTTATTCGAGAGAAATATTAAATGAATGAAAAATAAAGCAATTATTTTATTCGGTTTCATATTTATTATTTTTCTCAATCTTAGCTACACAGTTTTTTCTGCAGAGCCCCCAATATGCAATGAAAAGGATATAAAACCTTGCGGATCAGATATCGGAGAGTGTAAGATGGGATATAGAATTTGTATAAATAACAGATGGTCAGACTGTATAAACGAAACAAAACCATCTCCAGAAATTTGTGACGGCAAAGATAACGATTGTGACGGCGAAATAGATGAGCTAACCTGTGTGTGTACGAACGGAGAAACGAGAAAATGTGGGACTAATTTAGGCATATGCGAATTTGGAACTTCTTTTTGTGTTAACGGAAACTGGGGACCTTGTGTAGGGGGAATCGAGCCACATCCATTTGAAATTTGCGGGAATAAACTCGATGATAACTGCAATGGAAAGGTGGACGAAAACTGTAACGATATTGCATCATTGTGTAGTAACGGTGTTTGGGATGAGAACGAAGAAGGGGTAGACTGTGGAGGAGTCTGCCCTTTTTCATGTGAAAATTACATAATGTATTATTATCTCATAGTTGGAATGGGACTTATTGTGCTTCTTTTCGGCGGACTTTTAGCACTTCAAGAAACGTTTAAGCTTTAGTTTTTAATTGCACAAAATCCAAACAATAAAAATTAAAAAAACAAAACTAAAGGGATTATTATGACAATTCAAATTTGGACAGAAAAATACAGACCCAAAACACTTGACGAAATAGTAAATCAAAGACATGTTGTTGAGCGGTTGAAAGCCTGGGTTAAAGAGGGAAGCATACCGCACATGATATTTGCAGGCCCAGCGGGTGTTGGAAAAACCACATGCGCAATAGCATTGGCAAGAGAACTCTACGGAGAACACTGGCACGAAAATTTTCAGGAGACAAATGCGTCGGATGCCAGAGGTATTGACATAATCCGTGGTAGGATAAAGGAATTTGCCAGAACTAAGCCAATAGGCGCGGACTTTAAAATTATATTTCTCGATGAGTCAGACAACCTAACACCAGACGCTCAGCAGGCATTGAGAAGAACCATGGAGCAGTTTTCCGAAATAGCGAGGTTTATTTTAAGCTGCAACTATTCGTCCCGTATCATAGAGCCGATAGCCTCCAGATGCGCTGTTTTCAGATTTAGAAGGCTGAGTAAGGGGGATGTCGAGGCATATCTTAATAGAATAATAGAAGCAGAGAGGCTTGATGTTGATAAAGAGGCCATTGATGCTATATATGAAATATCAGAGGGCGATTTAAGAAAAGCAACAAACCTTCTGCAGTCATGTGCAACAATGAAAAAAATAACAAAGGATGTTGTTTATGAGATAGCAGCACAAGTAAGGCCAAGGGATGTAAAGGAAATGTTGAGCATGGCCTTAGCAGGAAAATTTGCCGAAGCCAGAAAATTACTCTACAAAATGCTTATAGATGATGGTCTGGCAGCTGAAGATATAGTCAGATCTATTCACAAAGAAATATTCAATCTGGACATTGATGATAAAAAGAAGGTGACACTTGTCGAGAAACTTGGAGAAACAGAATTCAGATTGAACCAAGGTGGAAGCCCAGAGATACAATTAACAGCATTTCTTGCACAGTTTTTGGGTTTGAAGTAAATAACTGTTTGTAAATTTTTTACGTAACTCATCAACAGGAAGTGAACTACCCTAACCTAAAGGATAGAGCTTCCTGCTTCAATGACAAGACTTGCGGGAATTTCCCGCAGAGGTTTCGTCTTCACAGGCTCAAAGGACAGTCCCTGCCCTGATAATCCTCTCTCAAGTGTATTGAGAGAGGCGTTATAATCTCTATCAAGTTTGTATTTGGTTGTCATGATTTTATATAACCAAAAATAATAAATACTCCGGCTTTCATCTCTTACCTAAAAGAAAGAGACTCCCGCCGATAAAGTTAAATTTTTATACATTCGTTTCCATATGGAAACGAAAGATTTAAATATAAGTTTCCGATAATAATCTTATGGAAATAATAAAAGAGACGGTAAAAATACTGAACCCATGGTGGGATGAAAATAAAATAAGTGAAAAACTTGCAAAACCTTATAAGAGAAAGGCGTTTAAAGAAATTCTTAATCTCCTAAAATACAGACAAATTATTATATTAACTGGATTGAGAAGAGTTGGAAAAACAACACTACTTTATCAGATCATTGATCATCTGTTAGAAAAAACACATCCAAAACATATTTTGTACTTTAATTTTGATAAAAAAACAAGCGAAATAATAGAAGTTCTTAACGCTTACGAAGATATAACGCATGTTAACTGGAAAAGGGAAAAAATTTTCGTATTTCTTGATGAAATAGCAAAGCTTGAGGATTGGGCAAACAAAATAAAACTCCTGTATGATGCATTTCCAAACATAAAGTTTTTTGTTTCATCTTCAAGCAGTGTGATGCTCGAGGAAGAAGCAATAAAAACACTCGGCGGAAGGTATTTTCTCAAAAACATAAAACCTCTGAGTTTTGTCGAATTTTTAGAACTGAAAAAAAGGGGCAAACTCTTAAAAAATTTGGAGTTATACGAAAGAGAAATTAAGAGAGAGGTTAAAAAATTTCTGTTGAGAAGTTTCCCAGAAATAATAGACTGGGAAAATGAACTTCTGATAAAAGATTATTTGAGAAGCACCATAATCGATAAGGTTATAAAAACTGATATTCCCGATAAATTCGAAAATGTTAGCAAAGATTTGCTTTTTAACTTAGTGGAAATATTTTTCAGCGACCCGGGAATGTATTTGGACTACGATAGCATTTCAAAAAAATTGAGAGTAAGTAAAAAAACACTTTATCGACACATTTTTTATCTTGAGTTTTCTTATTTACTGAGAAAAGTTAAAAACTTCAGAATTAACACTTTAACTTCATCCAAGAAAATGCAGAAAGTATACCCAAGTTGGTGGACATTTGCTTACTGTTACACGGATAATCACGATAAAATAATGGAGAACGTAATCGCGAGCTGCATAGATGCTAAGTATTATTGGAGAAAAAACGAAAGGGAAATAGACTTTCTTTTCATGGAAGATAAAAAAATCACACCCATAGAGGTTAAAAATAAGAAGGAACTAACAAAAAACGATGTAAAAAATATGAGGTATTTTTTAAAAAAATACGGTTTAACTAGAGGAGTGGTGATTTATAATGGAGAAAGGAGGAAAGAAATAATAAATGGAACGAAGATAGAGTATCTGCCTCTGTGGAGATGGCTCGCCAAATCTCTTAATGTATTTTAAGTTTTTATTTCAACGTTCAAAGTATCAATATGACAACCCAGCAGTTTCCAGAACCAACCGCAGGCGCATTGATTTTCAACCCAGAAGGTAAAATTCTGCTGATAAAATCCCATAAATGGGGAAACAAATACGTAATTCCAGGTGGCCACATAGAGCTGGGAGAAACGATCGAAGAGGCATTAAGACGGGAAATTAAAGAAGAGACAGGGTTAGACGCACATGATTTTGAGTTCATTTGCATACAGGAGTTCATATTTGACGATGCGTTTTGGAAGAAAAAACATTTCATTTTCTTGGATTTCGCATGTAAAACCGATTCCAAACATGTTGTATTAAATCATGAAGGACAAGACTATGTTTGGGTATCGTTAAAAGAAGCATTAAAACTCCCAATAGAGCCCTATACCAGACATTTGATTGAGGAATATCTTAAAAAACACCCAGAGGCCAAAACTTAATGTGAATCCACTAAATGAAGGTTCTCTATAATGGATTCACAGCTCTGAAATAACTTAGTATAAAATTATTTAGTTGTTTCAGATTAAATGTAATTATGATGATAAAATAATATTGTGACCAGTAGTTGATAATATGAGTATTATAATAGCATTTGTGGGATTGCCAGGATCGGGAAAAACAGAAGCCTCCAAGGTTCTCGAAGAAATAGGTTTTGCCAGAGTGAGATTTGGGGACGTAACAGACGAGGAACTGAAAAAAAGAGGATTAGAAGTGAACGAAGAGAACGAAAAAAGAATAAGGGAAGAGTTGAGAAGAATCCACGGCATGGATGCGTTTGCCAAACTAAACGAGCCAAGAATAAACAGATTTCTTGAAGAAGGAAAAGATGTGGTAATAGATGGTCTCCGCAGTTTTGATGAATTTCTTTATCTGAAGAGTAAATATAACGGACGATTGAAAGTAATTGCTATTTTCACACCTCCTGCCATAAAATACGAAAGAATGATAAAAAGAGAAGTCAGGGGTTTATCCTCAATAGAAGAATGTAAAAAAAGGGACATAGCGGAATTAAGGAATTTGGATATGGGAGGAAGTATAGCAATGGCAGACGAAACAATAATTAACGATGGTTCATTGGAAGACCTAAAAAACAAAGTTTTGAGCTTAGTTAAAAAATACAAAGAAAATAATTTATAGCAACTTTTCCTATTATAAAAATAAAACCAAGAGGTGATATAATGCGTATAATATTTTTAGGTCCGCCGGGCTCAGGAAAAGGAACATACTCTTCAAGATTAAGTCCATTATTGGGCATACCACATATATCTACTGGTGATTTATTCAGGGAACACATAAAAAATGAAACAGAACTCGGAAAAAAAGCAAAGGAATACATAGACAAAGGACAGTTAGTTCCTGATGAAATCACAATAGAGATGTTAAAAAAAAGAATAGAGGAAAAGGACTGTGAAAACGGATTTATTCTCGATGGATACCCACGAACATTGAACCAAGCAAAGGCATTGGATGAAATAACGAAAATAGACATCGTTATAAATCTGAACATACCAGAAGAGGTGCTTATTAAAAAAATTGCTGCGAGAAGAATATGCAGAAACTGCGGTGACATATACAATTTAGCAGACATAAAATTTGGCAATGTAAGAATGCCTCCAATGCTTCCTAAAAAAGAAGGGATATGTGATAAATGTGGAGGAGAGCTTTATCAAAGGGATGATGACAGAGAAGAGGTAGTGAGGGAAAGGCTTGTTGTTTACAGAAAACAAACAGAACCGTTAATAAAATACTACAGAGAAAAGGGAATACTAAAAGACGTTGACATAGTGGGCGGTCCAGACATAATGGTGCCCAAAATAATGGATGTTATTAAAAATTTTGTCAAGGAATAAAGTATGATAGAAGAAATGAAAGGAAAGTTCATAGCATTCGAAGGTCTTGATGGCTCAGGGTTAACAACACAGTCAATGATGTTAAGAAACTATCTTCTCGAGAAAGGTATAAACGTTGTTCTTACGAAAGAAGAAACAGACGGACTCATAGGTGGTCTGATAAAATCCTGTTTGAGAAAGGAATGGAAAACAGACCCATTAACTGTGCAGTTGCTTTTCGTTGCAGATAGAAATCATCATTTAAAATCAGGGATAGAACCAGCATTGAAACAGGGAAAGGTTGTTATAACAGATCGATATGTTTTATCAACGCTTGCTTTCGGTGGAATAGACATAGATATGGAATTTTTAAAAATTTTAAATTCCAAATTTAGGGCTCCAGATTACACTTTTATAATAGATGTCCCCGCAGAAGTGTGCTTGGAAAGAATAAAAAAATCGCGGTTTGGAGTTGAACTGTTCGAGGAAAAGGGAAAACTCGAAAAGATAAGAAAAAATTATCATAACCTGAAAGATTATTTTCCAAATACCTACATAATAGATGGAAATAGATAAAGAGAGAAGGTGTTTGAAGATATAAAGAGAATATTGAAGATATGATTCACTGGTTTACTGTATACCTCAATGAGATCAGTGTGTAAGCTATATGGATTGTAAAGAAGAATTGAAGAATAAATTGAAGAAATATTCAAAAAACGATATTCTTTTCACCCAACACGCTCTAATAAGGGCCCAACAAAGAAAAATGGATCTGAAAGAAATCATTAATATATATTAAATCCAAAAAGACTAGCATTCGCTGAAAAGCAAGAAGCAAAGAATCCAGATGAAGAAAAATATGATTGTTATTTTATTTATAGTAACACGTTATGCCATAGATATGTTTTAATAATTAACAGACGAATTATAATATGTACAGTAATAAAAATTAATAGAAGATGGCAGAGGAGAATTGAGAAATATGCAAGAATTTAAATTCGACTATGATAAAGAAAATGATGATTTGTTCTTATATAATCCTAAGAGTAAATCACGTGCAAGTATCGAAATGGGTGATATTATTTTAGATTTCGACAAAAATAAAACACTCTCTGCCATAGAAATAATGAACGCGACAAAATTTATAAAATCGTTTTTGATAGATGATAAAATTACAATAGACAAAGAGGCATTAGCCAATTTAACCACATGTAGAGTTGACACCAAGGTGCAAGATAATCTTTTATTAGTTAAAATAGTACTCCTAATGAAATTTAATAAGCAAATTCCACTGGTTCTCTCTATACCGCGAATAACTAGGTCAAGTCCTGCACTCTCAGCTGCGTGATCCCAATGTAATGGTTAGAATTGAACTTTTGTTGTAAGTTATATCACAGTAACATTTATAAATCCTTTGTGTTAAATAACATTATACGTGATTAACCCTTGTTCTTAGTGGTTAAAATGGAATTTAATGAAAGAGAATTGAGAAAAACAGGAACCACAACAGCAGGTATTATCTGCAAAGATGCCGTGGTTCTTGGTGCGGAGAGAAAATCTACAATGGGGTATCTTGTAGCAAGCAAGAAAGCAAAGAAAATACTAAAAGTAGATGATCATATAGCAATGACAACAGCGGGCCTTGTCGGAGATGCACAGGCACTGGAAAGAATAATAAAAGCAGAACTGAAACTTTATAAATTACAAGAGGAAAGAAAAGCACCTGTAAAGGCCGCTGCGCATTTAATAGCGAACATACTTTATTCAAGGAGATTTTTCCCATATTATGTTCAACTTCTCATAGGGGGCTATGACAACAAACCAAGACTTTTCTCTTTCGATGCATCTGGCGCGTTGCAAGAAGAGGATGAATATTTCTCCACAGGTTCCGGTTCACCCATAGCTTTGGGTGTTTTTGAAGATAAATACAAAAAGAACATGAGTGTAGAAGAAGGCAAAAAACTTGTTTATAGTGCAATAAAATCCGCTACCAAAAGAGACATAGCGTCTGGTGGAAGCGGAATAGATATAGTTGTTATAGATAAAAACGGATACCACGAGGTGTCTGAAAAAGAAATGGAAAAATTTGATAAATAAATAAACAGGCTTTCTGGAGCATAAAGAATGCTTTGATAATTTTAATGTTCACGGTTTTAATTAAGAGGTTGGCAGTATGGCTTCATCTATTTTAAAAGAACTTGAGAAGAAACTTCCACAAGATGCACAAATAACAGAGGTAAAATTCGAAGGATCTGAAATAATCCTCTACACAAAAAACAAAGAATTTTTCAGAAAAAGTGAAGACTACATAAAAGGCATAGTGAAAGAAATAAAGAAAAGGATAGAGATAAGGCCAGACCTTTCTATTGTGATGGATCAGGAAAAAACAAAGGAGTTTATTAAAAAAACCGTCCCTGAGGAGGCTTGTATAGAGGCCATTTATTTCGAACCAGAGATGGGAAAAGTGGTTATAGAGGCAAAAAAACCTGGTTTGGTTATAGGAAAAAATGGATCAACTTTCAGAAAACTTAGGGACGAAACGCTATGGTTACCCAAAATAGAAAGGGCACCGGCAATTGATTCTAAAATAGTAAGGGCAGTTAGAAATCTACTTCACTCAGAAATAGATTATAGGAAGAAATTCCTGAACAAACTGGGACAAAAAATAAATGAAAGAGAATTAACAGAAGAGGAGAGAAGAAGCGAATGGATAAGATTGAGCTTTTTGGGTGGATGCAAACAAGTAGGAAGATCAGCTGTACTTGTTCAAACATCGTATTCTAATGTTCTTCTGGACTTTGGTGTGGACGTTGGTGCTTCAGGAAAAAACGCATACCCTCATATAGATGCACCTGAGTTTGATATAGAGAAATTGGATGCTGTTTGTTTGACACACGCACATCTCGATCATGCCGGATTCATTCCATATCTCTACGAGCAAGGATATAAAGGCCCTTTGTACACAACAGCACCAACAAGAGACCTCATGGTTTTGCTTTGTCTTGACTACATAGATGTATGTCAGAAAAACGGTAAAGAAGTTCACTACACCAAAAAATCGATAGAGAAGGCTGTCAAACATTCAGTTGTTTTAAATTATGGTGAAGTTAGTGATATAACATGCGACATGAGACTTACCCTTCAACCAGCCGGCCACCTTCTCGGCAGCTCAATGGTTCATATACATATCGGAGAAGGGCAACATAACATATTATACACAGGTGATTTCAAATTCGGACCATCGAAACTATTCGATCCAGCATTCAAAGATTTTCAGAGAGTGGAAACTATGATAATGGAATCAACTTACGGCGGTTCAAGAGATGTTTTTCCAAAAAGACGTGACGTTGAAGCTCAGTTTTTCGATGTAGTTAAGAGAACAATAAAAAGAGGTGGAAAGGTTTTAATACCAACATTCGGTACAGGAAGAGGACAAGAAATAATGGCAATACTAGCAGATAATAAGGAAATAGACTGTGATGTTTATCTTGAAGGAATGATATGGGACGCAACAGCAATACACACAGCTTATCCGGAATATCTTTCCAGGCACCTGCAAAAAAAGATCTTCCATTACGGAGAGAATCCATTCCTAAACGAGATGTTTCACAGAGTTGTTCCAAAAGATAGAGATAGTATAATAGACTCAAGTAAACCTGCAATAATATTGGCTACATCAGGTATGCTTATAGGAGGGCCATCGGTAGAATATTTGAAAGCGTTGGCTTCTGATAAAAAGAACACGCTTATTTTTGTTGGTTATCAGGGAGAAGGAACACTTGGAAGTAGAATACAAAAAGGATGGAGAGAATTGCCGATGAGAACAGAAAACGGAAAAACAAAAACGCTTGAAATAAAAATGGAAGTGGAAACAATTACTGGTTTGTCTGGACATTCCGGAAGAAAACAGCTAATAAGTTACATCTATAACCTTGCAAGTAGGCCAGAAAGAATTATATTCAACCACGGCGATCCAAAGAAGATAAGTGAACTTTCAAGGGATGTGCATAAAATATTCCGTCTGGAAACCATGGCACCGAAAAATCTAGAAGCCGTGAGATTAAAATGAAGCTCAGTTAAGTTTATATATTACTAAAAATAATAATAATTATTACTAAAAGTGATAACAATGAAAATTGAAGAAATAAAGCCAAAACTGCCCAAAGAGAATGATTCTCTAAAAAATTTTTTTCGCGCCTGTAATAATAAAAGAAAATTCATAAGTGATGTGAAAGATCACTATAAAAAGCATCTCAGGAAGGCAAAGCACGACTTTTTGAGAGCAGAAGCAGAATTCAATGATTCTTGTTGGGACTGGACAATTATAAAAGCGTATTATTCCATTCATCATGCTGGAAATGCTCTTCTCTCCAAAAAGAAAGGATTTTTTTCAAAGGATCATTATTGTCTAATAGTAGCATTAAAATACTGGAATCTTATAGATAATACTTTATTTGAGAAGTTGATCAATTCACATGAACATTTTTCGGACATTCTCAGTTTGGATATAGCGTTTCAATTAAGAAAGATAGGACAGTATGCTGTAGACGAGTGGGAGCAATTAACAAAAGAAGATGCTGAGTTAATTCTAAATCTCGCAAAAGAATTCATAATATTTGTAGAGAGGAAATTATGATAGAAGAGATAACACCTGGAACCAAGACCAAAATAAGAATAGTTAAGACAATATACGAAAACCCCGGAATAAATCTCACATCTCTTATTAGAAGAGTAAAAGCATCTCCAAATAGTGTACTGGAATATGTTAATAAATTAAGTAAATATGGTATAATAAAAGAGATCAGATTGGGGGGAAAGAAGAGAATTCATATAAGAAGCCTTTTACCCAATCTTTCTTCAGAAATAGCCAAGCTGATATTCTCCATAATAGAGGAAGAAAAAAAACTAAGGTTCTTTGAAAAATACAAGACATTAAGGCCACTTATTGAACAACTCCATGACCTTTTTGGTGAAAATATAAGATTTGCTCTGATATATGGAAGTTATGCAAGGTTCGCAGCCACGAAAGAGAGCGATTTAGACATATTAATTGTAGGTAAATTAGACAACGTGACAAAAAACAGAATAGATGAAATTTTTATCACATCCGAAGTAGAGCCAAGCGTAAAAACAGACACGTTGGAGAAATTTATTGAAAACAAAGAAAAACCACTTTATCAAAACATTTTAATGGAGCATGTAATTATCTTCGGTAGCTACGAGTTTGTAAGTGTTTTAGAAAAGATAGGTGATAGGAAATATTTCAGTTCAGAAACAACGCAATAAAAATGAAATCAAAATGTTTAAGTAACTTTTTGTTTTTCCAAAATTTTATATTATTTCTGAAAAACTGTTTATTGTATGAAACAAATTTATTTTGCTACAAAAAACAGAGGAAAAGTGAATTCTGTAAGCAGCGCTTTATCTAAATACGGTATTGAAGTTGTTCAAGTGGCATTAGATATACCCGAGCCCAGAAGTGATGATCTACGAGAAATCGCGAAAGAAAAAGTTTTGTTCGCTTACGAGCAAATTCAAAAACCATGCATAGCACTGGATGCCGGATTTTATGTTCATTCGCTGAATGGCTTTCCAAAAGCATTTGTTAACTTTGCTTTGGAAACAATAGGTATTGAAGGCATTTTGAGATTGGTTGAAGGGAAACCACGGGCATGCGAGTTTAGAAATTGTTTGGCATATATAGATGAAAATCTCCCCGAGCCCGTGTATTTTGAATCAACAGTAAAAGGAGAACTATCGGAAACTCCGAGAGGGGTAATAAAAGAATACGCATGGTCAGAGCTGTTTTTGATCTTCATACCAGAGGGTGAAAATAAGACGTTAGCAGAAATGACTTTTGATGAGTATAGTGCTTGGAGAGCGCGAAGATATCGGGATTCCTTTGCAACAAAGTTTGCAGATTGGATTTCTAAAAGAAAGTAATCTTTCATTTCAGTTTTAAATAGAACTGCTTAAAACAACAAAGATACAGGGTCTGTTAATTCTGAAAAGTGTTTTACTCTCTTACCACTCTTGCACTTTCCGGTGTTAGTATCAACCAGTCCTGCTCAACACCAACAATATCCCCGTTATTCGCTATTATGCTCTTTTTAAGTTTATCAATGCACCTTTTGAGCTCTCCCATGTCCTTTTCTCTCAACCCTTTTATTTTCAGAAAAACGATTTCACCATTTCTTATGGCTCTCAGAACTCTTTCGGTATCTTCGAACTGGTTTAGTTTTTCCACTCTGACGCCGAGAGCACCCGCGCTGCTTTTAGTTTCAACACCCAATGAATCTATTTCAATGTATTGATTATCTTCTGCTTCTTCAGTTTTACTAAATATTTTGAAGGCCATAGTAGTTTTTTGTATGTTAAATTTTTAAATCTTAGGACTCCCAACAACTACACTATGTTATTAGCTTCTTGTTCCAGTATTGATATAACACTCCATATTTGCGTTCTCGCTGAAGAGGAAACATTGGGATCATTTGCGGCATCATCCAAAACACTTGTTATATGAGAGATTTTCTCTTCTTTTGGCCTGTCGGTTTCAAGAAATTTTATCGAGTCCTCTATTCTCTCTCTTATATTTCTTGGAATACGGGCATAAGCCATCAACTCTTCTAGCAGGCTTGCTATTTCTTTTTCATCCATAGCAGCTCACCCTGCTGATATGTCCGAACCCTTTCCCGATGAATCAGTAAGTTTATTTTTTATTTCTTCAAGCCTCTTCTGAATCTTTTTTTCACTATCCTCTAAAGTTTTTATTTTGAATTTTATAAATTTTTGTTTCTCTTCAAGCTCCTTTTTAACATCAGTTGTTTTTGCTTTGATGAGAAGAGGGCCTGTTATTTTGTAAACGCTCGTTTCTTTAGTTTCCGATATTTCATTCAATGCGTTTTCTATTTCCATCAATTGCAATTTCAAATTTTCTTTCTGGCTTATTAGTGATTGAAGTTGCTGCTGATACATTTGCGCCTGCTCCAGCATCTTTTTCATATCTTGTGATACCATATTATCAGCCTAAACACTAAACACTTTTTTCGGGGTTTTCGGTCTCGTTTTTTTCAGTATTCTATGACCACAAAAAGGGCATATTATCCTTTTGACTGTTTTCAAGTCTATTTCCACTTCTTTTCCACAGTTAACACACTTGTACATAACACCACTTCTATTATTTTATATTGTTTATTTAAATCAATTTCCTAAGTTCTTTGGCCTTTTTTATTCCAATTTCCCATATTTTTTCAATTTCATCTTTTGTAAACCCGGCACTTCCGAGCTTTTGTAAGGCGCATAAATTTCCATCATCTTTCGTTGTTACAACAAGGGCACCATCAACAACATCTTCTTCGATAGCAGTGGGGTCTATTATGAAATTATCCTTAAATTTAAAGACTGTGACCGCTATAGGTTTGCATTCTAACTTAAGTTTAGTTGTTTTCTTTTCATAATTTATTTTCTCGTCTTTGTACTCTGGGAGTCTTGTGTTGTTTAATGCGGTAATCGCGGCCAATGCAGCAGCGTCTATGAGATTCCCATCATGATTTAATATATGAATATCAACATGTACCATCCAGACTAATTCACCTTCCTTTATACACAACTTTTCCATGTTTATTGCTTTGCTCTCCCTTATCCCTCTGTCAACCACTCTTGCCAACTCTATAGCATCTTCATCCGGCGGTCCTGTTTCAAAATCAGGTGACGCTATTGGAGAAAATTCTGCTGAAGTCATCAAAACACCTTCATTTGGTTTATCTGGGAACGGTTGACCAACATCCATCTTAACACCAGCCATCACGTGAGTATTACCAATCTTAACAGATGCCCATCCCTCTGGGTTTACCATTTTGTTAGTTTCTATTTTTATTTCTCTGTATTCATCCAACCTTCTTCCATCTAATCTTTCACCCTTTGAGAGCAAACTAATAATATATCCTTTGTCTATCATATGCGAACCATCCATTTTTTCTTTAAAGCCTCTTTTTGTTTTTCATATATTTTCATACAACCTTTTATTGAAAGGTCTAGAATCTTTTTCGCATCTTTTACTGATATATCACCATCCATCTGCATAAGTGTTACAAGTTTTCTGTTGGGCATGTACGCAACAGGCATATCACATGCTGTCACTTCTTCTTCTTTTCCCGCCAAGTCTATTACATACTCATTTTCTATTTTCCCCGATGCTACAGCAGCTACTAAGTCTCTCATAGGTATGCCAGCATCAGCTAGTGCCATGCTGGCTGCATTTATCCCCGCTGTTCTTGTTCCGGCATCAGCCTGCACAATATCTATAAAAACATCTATTGCAGTTTTAGGGTATTCCTCTAAAATAACGGCTGGCTCAAGAGCCTCTCTTGTTACTTTGCATATTTCTATGCTTCTTCTAGAGGGTCCAGGTCTGTTCCTTTCCTTGGTTGAAAATGGTATTAAAGAATAAATTGTTCTCAAAAAAGCCCTGTCCGACTCCTGTAGATGTTTGGGATGCATTAGTCTCGGACCGTAAACAGCAGCTACTGCTATTGTATTTCCAAGAGCAAACAAAGCAGAGCCGTTGGCATTTGGTATGACACCTACTTCTGCCCTGATTGGCCTTAACTCATCAGATTTTCTCCCGTCAATTCTTTTCATTTTTTCACCTCATCAAGCAATTCAGATATTCTATCAGTTAACCCTTCAGCATATGGTTCCTTTTCTATTAGATTTATTGCTTTTATTACATCATCAATTCTGTCGCCAGATATCCATATTACACCATTTTGGCCTATCAATATTCTACAATCGGTTTTTCTTTTTATGAGATTTATCATGGAGCCTTGCTTTCCGATTAGCCTCGGAATTTTTGCTGGATTTATTTTGAAAATACGACCGCCTCTTAATTTTTTGCATTTCACGTCTTGCATAGATGCATAAACCACATCCGACTGGCTCACCAATGATATCTTGGTGTAAATAAAATCATTCACATTATAAATCTTAGAGATATCAGTTTTCGTTAAATCAATATATTCTCTAACCCCCGATAAAGGTAAGAAAGCAGTATATGGGGAGTTTATATCCAGTATCCATCCGTTGAATTGAATGTCCGAAACCCTTGCTATGACCATATCACCCACTTTTGGCATGTAAGGGATGTTAAGAGGTATCACAGAAACAACACGCCCGCTTATAGAAACAATACCTAATCTTTTAGCGTATATGCTGTCGCCTTCCCTAAAACAATTTTTACCTGGAAGGTACTGTATAGATTTGACTATTTCTTCCCCAGGTACTACAAACGACCGTTCTTTTTTCAAAAAGTCTGTCATATTCCCCAAAATGTGATGTACGAGAATTTTAAACAATTTTATATAATTAAGAGTTCTTTATTTAAATCTTTCATAACCATTTATCAATATTAGTTCAACAAAAAAATAAAAAACTAACTTCTTTTTTATAAACAGGTGTATCGAAATGGAAGAGAGACCATGTAAATATGATTGGAAGCAGTGGATTCCAGTTTATGGTGTTTTTGAAGTATTTAGAGATTGTTATGCTGGTAGGCCAACATTAATCGATCGCTTTGAAGATGAAAGCAAGTTGAAATATATAGTTAGGTTCTACACTTCTGCAAGTTATCAGGGCTTGTGTATGCTTGGTGTCTCGTACGGAATATACAAATTGTTCGATGCTCTTTTATAGACTATCGGACTTTTTTATAATTTTAACCTCAACCTGACCTGAAGTGAGCTCGTTAAGCTTGTTATAAATTTCACTCTGCATACCGGCTGGAATTTCCATAAGTACAATCCAATAATTACTTTGCCACTCTTCCTTTTTCACATTAGCCATTTTTCTTATAACAAAACCAGCTTTTCCTGCAAATTGAACAGGAACCCGGGCAGCTATTTCTACCTTTTCAAAACTTATTGGAAGTATTTCTTGTATTTTTTCAATGACGTCTTTTATTTGTGTGTTTGCTGGTTTAAAGGGATCAACAACAACGTGGGCCTGTTCCATCGCGTTTAATATTCTTTGTGGTGGATGCGGAAGCCTTGTTTTTGGGTCAACACCCTGTCTTGAAATTATATTGGCAATCTCCTTTCTCTTTTCCTCTGTAAGTTCTCTTTTTTGTTCTGTTGTTAGTTGTATTTCACCATGCCTTATTATCTCTTCCGCAATTTTGAAAACATCCGTAGTATTAAAGCAACTTTCCATATCAGAAGTTGATGCCCTATCGCCTTTTTTAGAATCCTTAAAAATTTGAGGGACTGCGAGAATGTTTTCCATGGAGATAGGCGAACCTCTTTTGAATGCGAGCGCTTTTTCTGAATCTACCAATATCTCAAAAACTTTTCCATTCCTATGTATTCTTGCTATAACAGCTTTTTCTACAGAAACCATAGCTATATATATTTTTTCAGATCTTCAGATGATAATTTTTCAACACCATGTTTATTTACAACAACAACCTCAACATTATCTGGTGTTACAGTTTTTTCAGCCTTTTTCAGTGTTTCTATAAGAAGTTTAATTCCTTCTTCCCTTTTCATCCCGTCTTTATATTTTTTGGTCAAGACAGACTTGGCTTTAGCAGAGCCTCTCCCTATAGCCTGTGCTTTCCACTCTATCATGGTTCCTGATGGCTCTGTTTCATACAGCCTTGCTCCTGTTTCGTCAACACCTCCAATAAGTAGCCCAACACCATATGGCCTCACACCAGCATACTGCGTTACCAAATGTTTTCTATCACATATATAAGAGGTTAGTGTTTGTGTTGATATGGGTTCGCCGTATGTGAGCTTGTTTACTTGCGCTCTTATCCTTGCTTTCTCAACAAGCTCTCTCGCATCAGCCAACGAGCCTGAACTGACAATTGCAATGTGATCATCTATCTCATATATTTTTTTGTAAGATTCTTTCACAGCAAGAGGCATGGATATTTTTGTTGTGCCGAGAATAACACCGTCCTTTATTTTTATACCAACAGAAGTTGTTCCATTCTTAACCATTTCTCTCGCATACTCTACCTGAAGCAACCTACCATCAGGAGAAAATACAACTATGGTTCTATCATACGCCATATAACTTGGGGGTATGGGTTGATTCGCCATAAAATCACCTATTAATTATTAACTATTAGAATTATTTATCTTTGTTTTAAATTCTTTATAAAGTTTCAAATGTCAAGAACATTACAAAGACTGTACAAACGATTAAATAGTTTTGAATCAACATTATTTTGAGGATTATGAAAAAATACGGAAATTTATTTGAAGAATCCTTTGTAGCCGATGAATTAGGTATAGAGATAGAAAAGGTTTCGGAAGTGCCCGGAGAAGGTATTAAAATAGAGGGGCCAGCAGGAGTATACGTTCTACCTTCGCACGGAGGTTACATAGAAATTGGGGACGAAACAACAGAAATAAAACATGGCGACTTGATTTATTTGGAAGAAGGTGAAACTGCTACGGTAAGACCAAAAACATTTGGATTGGGATCAATGGCTTTAAGAATATCCGTAATTTATCGGAAAAGACAATAAGGCACAACACATATAAAACACAGCTATTCTCCATCGCATTCTATAGCCTCTTTTATCATTATTACATTGAACCTGTATTTTCCCTTTGTTAGTATTTTGTTGCATTTTCTGATGAATTTATTCAAAGTGTTTGCTGTAAACTTTGCTTCTGGTTTTTTTGCACCTATCTGAAATATGGGATTTCCTTGCTTGTCTGTATAATTTGCAGTAATCTTATCACTGAGATTATCCCCACTTATTATTATCTCAACCTCACCATATCCTATATGTTTTACTTCAAATAAAATACCATCTATCTCCATACCATCAAGGATTTCTGTTAAAAGATCAAAATCTTCATCATACTCAGTTACAATAAGATTACCTCTCTGGTCTATTTTTGCAAATTTTCCAAGCAGTTTTATTCTTTTCATTTTAAGACTCTTTTCACCTCTTTTTCCAATTCTTCTTTCAATTGTTTACTCTTATCTTCCCTTGAAAAGAAGTCCATTCTCGCTGCTATGGATATTTTTGATGCAAGTATCCTAGCAACTTTTCCACGCAGTTCTTTAGGAGCCTGCTGTATATATGGATGAGCAAACAATATTCCATGTTTAGGTGCTTTTGCTCTGGTTCTCATATGCCTGAACAATGCCTTTTCGGCACCAAGAAGTTGTATTCTGCTTGTGGGCATTCTTGCAAGTTTTTCCAGACCACCAGCCATTGATACGAATCTGGCAGCAAGCAAGTGTCCTGTGATTGCTGTTGTATTCGGCATTTCCCTTTCTGCGATTTCTTTAATATAGGAATCCAATTTCTTTCTTACATTAAAAAAATTCAGAAGTGATTCTGCAAACATTTTTATGTTTTCTATATCTTTATCAGAGAACTCCATACCCACGGATTTTTCCGCAATTTTCTTTATATCAGCCTCTTTGATGTTTTCTTTTTTTCCTTCAGCAACTATCCGTGTGAACATCTCGTTGGACTTTATAATTTTCGGTGCTTCAGGAAAATAGAATCCATACCACTCCCTCAGTTGCTCACAGAATATGTTTAAAATTTTATCGAGATTGTCTATTACACCAACAACACGCATAAGTATTTTCTCCTTTTTCTCCCCCGTCAGCATCTTTTTGGTTTTTATTATATTAGCCTCGACGATTATTTCATTAAGTTCTTTATCGGATTTCGCAAACCCTGTTTCAAGAGCAATCTTCCTAAATTTTTTCTGAAGTATTTCTCTTGCTTTGTTGCTTTTTTCTTCTACAGCATACCCTTTCTTTTTCAATCTCTCGACAAGATCTTTCTCTTCTTTCAAGCTTTTACCTCTTTCCAAAGATTCTAATTTTTCTGCAATTAATTCTGGTTTTTTATCGAAGAGAACGAAATCTAGAAGTTTGTCTTTATCATCAAATGCAAACACACCAATTATGTTCGCACAAACATACGCTTTTTTCATGATAATTATTTTCCTTCCAAGAAATAAAAAACAGACTGAAACATTTGAGATTCATTTGTGATGCGGGGGGTGAGACTCGAACTCACGAAGGCATTGCTCTAACCCTTTTACTTCGCTAACGCTCGCAAAAGCGTTAACGGAAAAGGATTATCTAAGCCACTAGGTATCTCACAAAGGAAAGCCCTGAACCTAGCCCCTTTGGTTGGGGATCAGTGCCCTAAGCCTAGCCCCTTTGACCACTTGGGTACCCCCGCATAAAATAAAATTGTCACGGAGTAATTTAAATTACTTTTTATTCAACTTCTTCGTGTTTTTTCAGAAGTCCTGAAGCGTATTTGTTATATATGTCATTCGGATCTTCTGCCACACTTCTGAGAAAACGACGGGCATCTTCACTGTCTATTTCACTTAAACACGAGAGTATCCCTTTCATCACCCCTTCATACCACATTCTATCTTCCTTCAATACAGGCAGTTCTTCTCTTCTCCTGTTTTTGTATTCTTCTATTAAAACAGGGACCGCAGGTTCTCCAATTTCCACAATCTTTTTAGCCGCTCTTTCCCCTACTTCAGAATCTGGTGCGTATGCAGGTTCTCCATAACTTGCATATTCATCAGGCCACGCCATCCATCCACGATTACCACACCTTCCTGGAAGACGTATTCTGCCTAAATATTCTACTTCTCCTAATTTATCCACAAGGTCTTTCACAGTATTGGAAATGTC
>CAYYWW010000013.1:0-13187 GCA_964475515.1 uncultured archaeon
GTCGAATTAATATACGTAAATTTAAAAATATATCGGAAATAAAAAGCATGTTATAACGGTTAAAAATGATGTTTTAGAAGGAGTTTTTAAACTTTGGGTTAAATAAAAAGTTAACCTAAGACGAGTAAGGTGCTGTAGATGGATGTAAAGGAAGACTTTGAAAAGACTATTTCATGGAGAATAGCCGGTGCGGCTGGCCAAGGTGTAGTTAATGTTGGGTTAATACTCGCAAAAACATGTTTGAAAGAAGGATTCCACGTTTTTGCAAATTCTGAGAATCCCTCGTTGATAAGAGGCGGTCACAACTACCTCACTGTTAGAATATCCAACAGAGAAGTGAAATCCCATGAAAAGTTCATAGATATTCTTGTTCCTCTTAATCAAGAATCTGTTGAAAAACACGTCAAAAGCATAAAAAAGGGAGGATGTGTCATTTTTGATGACAAAAAAATAAAAATAAGTGATAGTGAAAAACGAGATGATGTAACCTTCTTCTCTGTACCTCTGGAGGAGTTTGCAAAAAAGTGTGGAGGTACAATTCTGGAAAACATGGTAGCCATGGGTGTTACTGTTGGTATAATGGACCTTAGTTTTGAGTCTCTTAGTGAAACAATAGCAAAGATTTTTTCAAAAAAAGGGGAAAACGTTGTAAAAAATAACATAGATGCTGCTAAACTTGGCTATGATTATGCAAAAGAAAATTTTGGTAATAATGAGAGATTTAAATTAAATAAGAGTGGAGAAACATCAAACAATAGGATTTTAATTTCCGGGAATCAGAGCATTGCCGGCGGTGCAATAAAAGCGGGATGCAAGTTTATGTCGGCATATCCCATGACACCGGCAACAAGCATAATGGAAACCATGGCTTCACAAGAGAGAAACTATAACATTGTCATGAAGCAGACAGAAGATGAAATAGCTGCTATAAATATGGCCATAGGTGCAAGTTTTTGCGGGGCAAGAGCCATGACTGCAACATCTGGAGGAGGTTTTGCATTGATGGTTGAAGGGTTTGGGTTGGCAGCAATGACAGAAACACCTCTCGTGGTTGTTATATCACAGAGGCCAGGCCCTGCAACAGGAATGGCGACGAGAAGTGGTCAGGGAGATCTGAAATTCGCTTTGAATGCAGCACCCGATGACTTTCCTCATATTGTATTAGCACCTGGAGACATCGAAGATTGTTTTTATAGAACTATAGAAGCATTTCAAATAGCCGAAAAATACCAAACACCTGTTATAATACTTATAGACAAATTTCTCAGTCTTTCTTACAAGTCAGCTCATTTTGAAACTAGCGGCATAATCGTTAAAAGAGAATCTATGTTATCTGAGGATGAAATACCTGATAATTATAAACGATATAGAATAACTTCCAATGGAATATCACCAAGAACCATACCAGGTCAGAAGAAAGGTATGTTTACCGCCAGCAGTTACGAACACAATGAAGAAGGACACGAAGATGAGGATGGTAACAATAGGATAAGAATGGCAGAGAAAAGATTTAGAAAATTCAAAGAACTTTCTAAAGAAATAAAACCCCCTGAGCTTATAGGTCCTAGTGACGCTGATATAACATTGCTTTGCTGGGGTTCAACAAAAGGCGTTGTTGAAGAAGCTGTGAGAATTTTGGAAAAAGAAGGCATAAAAGTTAATTACATGCATTATGTTTTCATAAGCCCATTCCCTGAAGAGAAAACAAAAAATGTTATAAATAACGCAAAAAAGGTAGCTGTCGTTGAGAATAATCAGACAGGTCAGTTAGCTTCAATCATAAAAGAAAAAACAGGTATAGATGTTGATTACAAAATATTGAAGTTTAATGGAAGGCCTTTTTATCCTGAAGAAATAGTGGAGGAGGTAAAAAAGATAGTGGAAGGTGATTAAGTATGGTTGATATAAAAGATCTAGATACAGGAGAAAGACCCACATGGTGTCCCGGTTGTGGAAATTATGTTCTTCTTTCTACTCTAAAAGCTGTAATTTCAGAGCTTGAATTACAACCAGAAAATGTTGTTGTGGTTTCTGGTATAGGCTGTGGTTCAAAAATGCCCCATTTTATAAAAACTTATGGATTTGAGGGTCTCCATGGCAGAATATTACCTGTTGCCACTGGTATAAAGCTTGCAAACAAAAATCTCACTGTTATTGCTGTTGGAGGAGATGGTGATGGTTATGGAATAGGTGGGAATCACTTCATTCATGCAGCAAGAAGAAATATTGATATAACATACATTGTTCAAAATAATTCTGTTTACGGACTTACAAAAGGACAGTACTCACCTACAAGTCAAAAGGGATTTGTATCACCTACATCACCTTTTGGTGCAATAGACGAACCAGTGAATCCTGTTTCTCTTGCCATATCATCGGGTGCAACCTATGTGGCAAGGGCATGGTATATGGATGCAAATCATTTAAAAGAGTTAATAAAAAACGGTGTTAAACATAAAGGTTTTGCACTTATAGATGTTCTACAGCCATGTCTAACATTTAACAAAATTAACACGATAGAATGGTACACAGAAAAAATATACAAACTGGAAGAGACAGAATACAAGCCGAATGACAAGCTGATAGCTTTTGAGAAATCACAAGAATTCTATCCAAAAATACCCATTGGATTGTTTTACAAAGAAGATGGTAAACCAACATATGAAGATCAATTACCTCAAACAGAAGGCAAACAACCTGCTGAGCAAAAAATAGAAAATATAGATATGAATTTATTCTTCAAAACTCTGAAATAAAAGCCAACAGGTTATAATAACCACATTTAAAACTTTTAAAAAATATTAAAAGTTATTATTATATATTATTTGTGAAGAACATTTTAGGTGAATTAAAGTGGGCGTGGTTGTTAACAAAAAAAAGTGTATAAGTTGCGGTGGGTGTGTCTCTGTATGCCCTGTGATGGCGTTAAAATTAAAAGATAGATATCCGAATTGTGATTTTAGCAAATGTGTAAACTGTGGAGCATGTGTGAGATTCTGTCCTGTTGGTGCATTGGAATTAAAGAAAAACGAAGGTGACTAAATGTTAAACGAGAATTATGATGTTATAGTTGTAGGTTCTGGTCCAGCAGGAGCCTCTACAGCTAAGGAATGTGCAAAGAGGGGTTTGAATGTTTTGGTCCTTGATAGAAACAACGAGATAGGGACACCAAAAAGATGCGGAGAGGGGCTTAGTGATAATTCTGTTAGGTTGCTTAAATTGGACATGCCATCAAGATGCATTGCACAAAAAATAGATGGTGCTATAGTCTATGCTCCTAACGGAAAGAAAATAGAAATAAAATTTGAGGGTGCAAAGGGTTATGTGTTAGAAAGGAAAATGTTTGACAAATGGCTTGCAATGGAAGCTGCCAGAGCAGGGGCAACTGTAATTGCGAAGTCAGAAGTAACCGATGTTTTAAAGAATGGGGATTTCGTTTCTGGTGTTAAGGCCAATATTCTGGGCGAAGAAAAGGAAATTAACAGTAAAATAGTTGTTGCAGCCGATGGAGTTGAATCTGTTGTCATGAGAAAGGCCGGACTAAAAACAAATAAAAATCCAATGTTTGTTGATTCTGGTTTTCAATATGAAATGGTTGGTATAGATTTAGAAGATCCGCATATGATAGTCCTTTATTTTGGAAACAAAATAGCGCCCAGAGGTTATGTATGGGTTTTTCCTAAAGGTAATGACGTTGCCAATGTTGGTATTGGTATTGGAGGTACACATGGAGGAGTTAAAGCAGCCAAACATTACTTAGACGAATGGATTAAACAACATCCTGAAATAAATAAAGGGAGCATAGTGGAGGTTAACGGAGGATGTATACCGGTTGGTGGTTTAATGAAAAACATGGTAGGTAACGGAATATTAGGAATTGGCGATGCGGTAAATCAGGTCAACCCCATTCATGGAGGTGGAATAGCAGAATCAATAAAAGCATCAAAAATAGCAGGTGATGTTATAAAAGAGGCTTTGGAATTGGGGGATGTTTCTTCTGAAACACTCTCAAAATATAATAATAGGTGGTGGAAAGAGCACGGGAAACGGTTAAAAAATGTTGAAAAAGTAAGGGAGTTTTTCGAAAAACTGAGCGACGAAGAAATGAATGATTTAGCAGATGTTTTATCAGGAGAAGATTTAGCAGATCTTGCCCACGGTAAAGGATTGGCAAGGGTTATTAAGATATACATGAAATTCAAAGCCAAAAGCATAAGAAGAAAAGTGGGGTTTTAATGCTTGTTTTTAATGATAATTTAATATCTAAGTGATCTTATGTTAGCCGAACTGCATACACATACATCTTATTCAATAGGAAAAAAGGTATATCATCATGGTATAGATTCTCCTTTGGAAATGTTAAAATATGCAAAAAAGTTGGGTTTTGATATCATAGCAATAACTGATCATGATGTCATAAAAGGAGCATTATTTGCCAAAAAACTTTCTAAACGTCTTGGTATAGGAGTTATAGTTGGAGAAGAAATATCAACAAAACAGGGTCATGTTATCGGATTGGGCTTGAAGAATCATATAAGACCCGGGCTTGATTTTTTTTCGACTTTAGATGAGATACATTCACAAGGCGGCATTGCAATAGCACCTCACCCGTTTGATATCTATAAAGAAGGTATCAGGGAATTGGCAAAAAAATGCGATGCTGTTGAAGTTTTTAATGCTTTAAACATGGATAAAGTCTCAAATTATGTGTGTGAAAGGTTTGCTTCTAAAAATTCTTTAAATTCTGTTGCAGGCAGTGATGCCCATTGCAAGGAGATGATAGGACACGGTGCTGTCAAAATAGATTGCAGTTCAAAAAATACAGACGACATACTTGAATCAGTAGTAAAGGGAAAGGTAAGACTGATAAAAAGGTACCCATCTGTAAAAATAATAAGAGAATATGTAGTCAAAAGACTAAACATGTCTTATGATTACACCGTCAATTACATGGATAAAAACTATTCCTTACCAAAAAAATATGTTGGGAAGAAAATGATACGTCTTGTAAGGTTAAGCCCTGGAAAGATAGATTATCTTTTTCAATTGCTTGTGTATATTGGCTTGTTTACCGTTTCATACTACAGTGTGCTTTTTCACATGGCTAGGAACTTAAGATTTCTTTGTAGATAGTTTAAAATTAAAATAATCAATATCAATATAAATCGATACCATTAAGCCAACTGCATGATATTTGAATATGGGGAAGTCGTCTAGCTTGGTCTAGGATCCGAGCTTCGGGAGTTCGAGACCTGGGTTCAAAAGGCGCTTTCTTTAAAAAAGACAGCGCCCAGAGAAATTGGAAATCCCAGCTTCCCCATTTCTTAAACCGTATTATTTCTTGATGAAGTATGTCTATTAATTAAAATTATAAGTTTGGAAACTAACACATAAATATGAAAGGAGAAATAAAAGAAAAAACGTGGATGAGTGGTTTTTTAGGATTTTTAGGATTTCTTGGGTTCGAGGCATTTAAACTGCATATTTCTTGGTATTTGTTTTACTTTTGTTTTTTCGCCTTTTTCGCCAATTTCAAATACATCAGAGAAGAATTCAAATATTTAGGTTTACTCGGTGTAGTTGGATTTGTAGTGGCGATACTCGGAGTAGCAGGAATAGTAAATGTTTAATTGGCTACCATATCTCCACTTTAAATTTTTATATTGTGTAATTTGTTACTCCAAATCTCCCTTCGAGATTGTTTTCAACGGTGGGAAATAGGCTTTATCCTTTTCCATTCCAACCAAGAATTTTACTCCTTTCTGTTTGGCCAGCATTGCAAGTTTCCTGTCAATCTTTCCATCAAATATTATGGTGTGTGGATTCTCAATTGTCTTCAATGTGTTTTCAAGTTCTTTTGTAGGCACTTTTCCTAGAAGATCACCGTTTTCGTCGAAAATACACGCAGCTCTTGTCCCAACAAGGTCTTCCAACGCGTTTATGAAAAAATCTCTTTGCTCTGGTCTCAATCTTACTCCACTTTGGCGTCTTTCTCTACTTGATGTTCTCTCGACTTTTACACCTTTCGGTATTTTTTCTTCTAATCTGAACTGCTCAGCGGTTATCTTATCTCTCAGTGATTTATATATCTCTTTTTTACTAAGCTCTTCTACCTCCTTTCCTTCCGGTGCCGTTGCGATGTAATCTACATCAGCTTTCTGCAGTATTTCCTTTGCTATTAATTTTCCACCTCTGTCTCCATCTACGAATAATGTTGTTATTTTTTCCTTTGTCAAATTTACTATTATGTCTGGGATAGATGTTCCGCCAACAGCTATTGCATTTTTTATACCGTGTTTAAGAAGATTTATCACATCCGCTCTGCCCTCTACTATTATTATTTCATCAGAATCCATGATGTTAGGGCCACACGGCAATCCCTTGTAATTTGTGATTTCATATGATTTAACCTCTTCCTTTATTTTTTCTGATATCTCTGACAAATCTGGAATACCTTTGCTCATATAATTTCTCAGTATATCTTTTGCTCTATCTATTGCATATTGTCTTTTGATTGCTCTAGCATCTTCAACTGATTCTAATTCTATTGTCGCGTCACATGGACCTATCCTTTCTATAGTTTCCAGGGTTGCTGCTATCAGTGCTGTCTCTGCAGAATCTAGTGATGAAGGAATAATTATTTCACCTTCGCTCTTTCCTTGCGAACTTTTTATGTTAACTTCTATCCTTCCTATTCTCCCTGTTTTTTGTAATTCCCTCAAATCAAGTTCAGGTCCCAGAAGACCTTCTGTCTGACCAAAAACCGCTCCTATTACGTCAGGTTTTTCCACAATACCATTTGCTTTTATGCGAGCTTTTATTATGTATTTTATTGAAGTAGGAGCTAACTTTGCCATAATAATCACCTCTCTTTGAATATATTTTATCTTTCATTAAAACACACCTTATTAAAGATGTATCAATTTTATTGAAATCTTCTATTCGGTTTTTTCCGAATTCCTTGAACTTCTTTCTCAAACGAGCATTAGTCTTTATTTTATAATTCTGCAGAAGTTTTTTAAGTTTTGCGTGTAGCATTTTCCCTGTTTTATCGAAATCCGTCATTATTGTGACCTCTTTCACATCACTTTCACTAATGCTTTCCACTACTAAATTTAATGGTTTTCCGTTCAAAGCTATGATATTTTCTATACCTAACCTTCTGAGAGCTGATTCATCTCTTTTTCCCTCTACAATTACAAGCGAATCTCTAAGTTCGCCAAGAATCTCTACGAAATCATCTATTACAATCTCCTTCATATCACACCATATCTACTATATCCCTTTCGGTTATTATTCCAACTATCTCATGATCCTCTGTTACGGGCAGTCCACCCAACCTCATGGTTTTCATTGTTTTAATTGCTTTATAAATATCCTCATTGGGTTCTATTGATATCACATTTTCTTTCATTGCAGATTTAACCGATCTTTTTAGTTTTTTTAACTCGCGCAACTTCCCTTTATTTTTTAAATACCTGAGTATATCATAAGGAGTAACTATACCCACGACTATACCGTCTCTTACAACAGGAAGGCGTCTAAAACCAGCTCTGGTCATAGTTTTTGCTACTTCATAAATGGTGTTGTTATCTCTCACAACCATTGGTTTATGTGTCATTGCTTCTTCAACCTTTATACCCAATTTTTTGTTAATACTGGGTAAAATATCAAAATCAGTTAATATTCCCTTAAGTTTTTTGTTATGAATTACTGGGTATCCACCCTTTCTACACCTTCTAAACACTTCAATAGCATCTCTGAGAGTGTTCGTTTTTTCCACTGTATAAACTTCTTTCTTCATTATTTCTGAAACAGGTCTCTTCATTGCCACTTTACTTCTTAACAAATAATCTAACACGTCGATGCTTGTCACTATACCTTTCAGATATTTTTTGGAATTCACTACAGGAATTCTTCTAAAACCGAAAGAAAGCATCAAATCTATTATTTCTTTTACTGGTGTGTCTTCTCTGCAAGTCAGGACTTGCCTGCTTGCAACGCTCAGTGCAGGTTCATTCAAGTTAAGGAAGTCCTTAACCTGCTTTCTTCTCCAAGTGATGAGCATAATAACCTTATGACATTAACAAGTGAAAAAACTAAATCTACTTTTATTTAGATTATAGGTTTAAAAAGTTTAAAATAGTTTTCTTTTTCTTGCTGGATAATCTGCCCTTGAACTTAACATAATTCTTACGGTCGGTTGCACTGCTGATGATATCGCTTCATATATTTCTCTCATGTCACCTTCTCCTAGCGGTCTCGCTTCACCATTTTCTCCTATCTCCACACATTCATTGAAATATTCTGGTCTAAATTTTAATCCAAGCGCAGCTGCTTCTAAACCAGCATCCGTTATTTCAAATTGTATGTATTTCCCCCCGCGTTTACCCTCTGCACGATATCCTGACATATTCACCACCTTTTAGTAATTAAAAATATTATTTATAAAGCTTTCTATTCTCTTATATATATTTTGCAGTTTTCACAATAAAAAACGGTATTAAGAGAATATTTTTTTAAAAATTTTTTTGTAAGACATGTTATTAATAAGAATATTCTAAAACAATATCACCATCAGAATTCCACATTCTCACTATGTCTCCATCGTTGTTCCATACAGCACTCTTTTGAGACCAGTACAGGTCTGTTGCATTGTTTTTACCTGGACCTGTATGAAGTTTAAACGTGGTTTTATTTTCAGCAATAAAATTAGGAAAGATATATATTTTATTAGATCCGTCGCTCAATTTCCATCCAGTTAGGTTAACAGGGTAGTCACACGAATTTCTGAATTCAATGTACTCGTCGTTGAGGTTTTCATTATCATTTCCTTTTGCATTGTAATGAAAATAATAAACACCTATGCAGAATGCATCCCTTATGTTTGTAAAATTCCATACACCCAGTTTGTTTTCTCTTGCTCTGCGCTCTGCTTCAAGAAACATAAGAGCATATTTTGTATTTGGTTCTATTATAAGCACTTTTGCATATCCCCTCTCAATCAGTTCCAGGTTTATAAACTCGTTGTCTATAAAGACGTATCTCAATAATCTACCGTATTTATCTCTTTCCACTTTGTCAGGTTTCAGTACAACCTTTTTGTCTTTAACTTTTTCAGTTAAGTAATCCTTTGCTTCTTTCCATAAAAACTGCCCCTTTTCAGGCGCATCTATTCCAAGCAATCTAACCCTTTCGTTATTTTCCAACACAAATGTATCACCATCGATAACTCTTGTTACGTAATGTGTTTCTCCAAGTTGGATGTTAACGGATGCAACTAATAATAAAATCGCTGTTGCTCCCGCGGCCAGAAAAGTTTTTCTACTCATGTTTTTCAATTCCTTGTAAAAAGTTGTAAATACAGAATTTTAGATCATTACTATATCCTCCTTCAAGAACGCTGAAAGATGATACACCTACGGATGACAACATAGATCCGATTTTGCGATAACTCTCTTTCTTTAAATTTATGTTTGAGATACTGTCTCCCTCATAAGTGTCAAATCCGGCCGATATAGCCAAAATCTCCGGTTTAAAATTTTTTATTGTTCTGATTACATGCTTGAATATTTTGAGATATTTATCCTCAGTAGTTCCTGGTGGCAAAGGAATATTTACACAGTTTTTTTCTGTTTTGAAACCAGTTCCTGGAAAAAGTGGAACTTGATGTATGGATATGTACAACACACTCTCGTCTCCCAAAAATATATCTTGCGTTCCATTACCGTGATGAACATCGAAATCGCATATAGCAATTTTCATATTTCTTTTTTGTTGTAATTTTTTCACTGCTACAGCTATGTTATTGAAGTAACAAAACCCTCCTAAGAAATCTCTTCCTGCGTGGTGACCAGGAGGTCTCATCAAAGAAAAAGAATTTATACCTTTCAACGCAAGTTGCGCCGCCTTTATCGCTCCTCCCACAGAAAGTAAAGCATAATTGTATATATTTTTTATATTTGGTGTATCAAAATCGAAAAAATCGTTTTTCTTAACTTTTTTTATTAAGTCCTCGGTGTGCACAAGTCTAAGGTCTTTTTCTTTACAAACAGACGGTTTTGTGAATTCGAATTTATCTTTTAAGAATTCATAACTAGAGGAAACCCTGGATGGTGATTCTGGATGTCCTGGAGATTCATATTCAAGGCATTTCTCTGAGAAGACAATCTTCATGTTTTTTATTTATTAATTTACAATTTATTCTTCTGTGCAGTATTCTGGGATTATTTCTTCTTTTATATTTTTGAATCGTGATGTATATCCTCTAATCCTATCCCTCACAGAACGGGCTAAAGAACGAATTTCACTTCGTTCAACATTTCTTTCGGTAATTTCGTGTAAATATCTTCTACTAGTTTTTTGTGTTATTTCCTCTAAGCTCTCTTCGATATCATCACAAAGTTCCTCAAATTCTCCGTTGTATCTTCCTCTTAACAATAAAATGCACATGTAAGCATCCCTTAGTTCATCTTTCACCAGCTTCATCCTATCTAGAGTGGAACCAAGATGCATGTCATCAATATCTTGCAAAAATTTTAATGTCCTTGTAAAATGATATTCTACCCTCTCCAATGGGTTTTCAAGGTCTCTTCTTTCACTTCTATATATGTGTATATTTCTTTCTGGAACAAGTTGATTTTCTTGGATATAATCAACTGCTTTGTCACTTAAAACAGTAACATCATTAACTTTTTCTATAAACCCAGACTGTTCCCATGTTTCAAGTATATCAGGATCTATATCAGCTGGTACATATATACTGTCCAAACTACTTAATACCTTTAATTCTTTTACCAGAGGCATACGGTACACTTTTCTTCTACGCTTAGGATCATACGCTGTAATAACCTGTGACATATTATTAACAGTTCTATGAAACGTTATCTTTGGAAGCTCGAAAAGAGAAAATAATGTACATTTTTCTAATATCTCTCTATAATCCATCCATTTCGCTGACAATACTCGTTCTATTTCCGACCTTATATCATCCTCTCTTATCAATTTTTTAGGTTTAGGTACCTCAATATCAAACAAAGAATAAAGCTCTTCTAACTTTCTTAACCTTCCTTTAAAGCTCTGAAAGATATGTTTAACAGAACCCTTTTCTAAAGGAGGAAGATATTCTTTAACTTTTTGCAAATCCCCGCCAGCTATTTCTATTTTTTCTTTGTCTGTTCCATTTATATTAGATAACAGATATTCAAAACATCTTTCTGATAAAAATTCTGCAAATTCAGCAACATCTTCTGATAAATCGTCTAATTCTGATAGTATATCTGAAAGTTCTGTATAAAACGCATCGCTTGATTTTCTTTTTGGAAGAAGTGATCTTGGCGTTCTTATATTTTCCAGGAAGTGTTGATGGGCCATCAAGCATTTTTTGAGATCTCTCTCACGGGCATATAACTCATCAAAAGAGAGGAACCCTTCTTGGATATCGTTAGTAAATGTGCTGAGCAGAGCCATCGCATAATATCTTAGTTGCGAAAAATTTTCATGATCTAAAGGATTACTAAACCAGACATCGCTCTCATAGAGTCTCTGTGCATTTTCTATAACATTTCCTAACAAACCTTCGTAATATTTTGTTAGGATTTGCTCATACATACCACTTTCGATTAAAAATTAACAGAAAAAAATTAAAATTTTATTATTTCACTCGGATAGGAATTGGTATTGTTTCATAAGATTAGAAATTGTTTCAACTGTTCTCATAACATCTTTTTCGTTTTTTGCTTTTTTGATAAGAATCTTTCCCCCCTCGAATAACGTTATTGATTTTTCTTCAAAATCAAAACTAACAAGTCCAAGATTTTTTAACACTTTAACATTTCTAAAACCGCCTTCACTTAGTTTGCTAAAAATTTCACCCAGCTTAGCAATATCTATTGGTTTCTCTACGGATATGTGGGCGTTTGCTATTTTTTTATCTTTCTCTGTGCATGGTTTTATATAATTTATTTTGAATTTTGCTTTTGGCCTGATGATACTTACTGTTTCCCCTTTTTCTTCCATATAATTCAATTTTAAGTTGTGATTATAAAAGGTATGCCAAGAATTTTAACACAGTTGATTAAAATATAATTATGGCTCCAAATAAAGTGCTTCTGACATTTTTTGTGATATTGTTGGGCCTAATAATATCAGGATGTGCGCAAGAGGCATTAACACCTGGTGAAGTTATTAAGAAAAGTGAAATGTTAGAAAATCAAACAATAAAAGTATGGGGAGTCGCTGATGTTTATAGGTTAATATGCACGCAAAAAGAATGTTTCTTAGAAAATCCATGTTGTAATATATGCTCAGGCAGTTTAGTCTTGAAAGCAATGGGAAAGAAAATAATATTAACGGGAAAATATGATGGGAAAGATGTTAAATGCAGCGGAAATGAATGCAAACAAGAGTGCTACCCATTGAAGGCTGGAAGAAAATATGAAGTGACAGGAATATTGAAAAAAGTTAACAACCAGTATAAACTTTATTTGATAGATTTTAGAGAGCTATGATGAGAAAAACAATCCTCAGTATTTTGTTTGTAGTATTAGCGTTTCATGTAACTTCAATAGTCTCTGGTTTCAATATAGATAGTAACAATTCATTGCCAAAAATATATCTGAAATCCAGAACAATATCACCTGTCCAAACCAAACTTACAGGTTTCCGAAGTTTTTCGTTTCTTGTTCAAAAGGACAAATATATAATACTACAGTTCGACCACATACCTTCCCTTGAAGAAAGAAAAAACCTTGAACACAAAGGAATAAAACTCCTGAGTTACATACCTGAAAGGGCATGGATTGCACATGTAGATAGCGTGTACAAACTCAATCAAATAAAAGGCGTAACATTCTATGATGAAATTAAAAGTTCTGATAAAATATCTCCAAACGTTTTGAAACAGTTGGAAAGAGGCCAAAAAATAAAAGTATCTATCATATTTTTTTCTGATGCTCCTCAAGAAAAAAGAGAGGAGATCGCCACAAAATACAATGTTAATAAGAAAAAATTAGGTTTGGATGAAATCAAAAAATTAGCTTCTGAGAATGAGGTTAAATGGATAGACTCAGCTGATTTTAAATTCAAAGCATTCAACGATGGTGCCAGAGCGGCAGTTGGTGTCGATCCTTTACATTCAGCACCATACAATTTATTAGGAACAGATGTTGTTGTTGCAGAATGGGATG
>CAYYWW010000013.1:13287-21091 GCA_964475515.1 uncultured archaeon
AACGATTCTATAGTAAATCACAATGCTGTAATATCGCACAATTCTTGGGGATATGATGTAACACTAACAGGATGTGACGAAGGAATGGGTAATTATGATGAATTTTCTCAAGCATATGATAACATAACAAGAGGCATGGGCGTTGATGGTCGTATGACTGTTGTTTTTGCTGCAGGAAATGAAAGAGACAAAACATACTGTAATCAAACAGAAAATCCGTATAATACAACAGCGGGTCCCGGTGGGACGGCCAAAAATGTTATAACAGTTGGAGCGGTAAATTCTAATGATAACTCAATGACAGATTTTAGTTCATGGGGACCAACAGATGACGGTAGAATAAAACCAGATTTGGTGGCTCCTGGTTGCCAGTTAACTGGAGACTTAGGAATAACCTCAACTATTACAGGCAACACATATGGAACATATTGCGGAACATCACAAGCAGCCCCTGTTGTTTCTGGTGTTGCTGCTTTAATTTATGAAAAATATAGAGAAGTTTTTGGAGACGATCCATTACCTTCGACTGTAAAGGCTATAATGATACACACAGCAGAAGACCTAAATAACACAGGTCCTGATTACACAACTGGATGGGGTCTTGTGAATGCAACACGAGCAATAAACAAAATAGCCGAAAATACAAATGATGTTACGGTTATTTTGGAAGGAAATGTTACAACAACAGGAGAGACAGATGTGTATTATATCAATGTACCTTCCGGACAAAGCAGTTTAAAAATAACATTAGTTTGGGATGACTACCCAGCAGATATAACAGCAGCCAAACAACTTGTAAACGACTTAGACCTTGTAGTAACAAATTCTTCCGGCGACAGATTTTATCCATGGACTCTTGATAAAAATAACCCGTCTTTACCCGCTGTGAAAAACCAGAGAGATGATACTAATAATGTAGAACAGGTTTATGTTGAAAACCCAAATGCTGGCGTTTGGATCATAAAAGTAAATGCTACAACTCTGCCCTATCCCATCCAAACATACTCCCTGATTGTTGATAATGATGTTAACGAGTTTGTTCCCATTGTTACACTGGAAAGTCCAGAAAATGGTTATTCGACACGAAATTCTTATGTTGATTTTAACTGTTCGGTTTCGAGTACGGTTGAATTGAAAAACGTAACGTTGTATACAAATGCATATGGAGTGTGGGAAGCAAATGAAACAAAAAACATAACAGGAACATCTAATTCTTCTTTATGGACACTAACTGGAATATCAGAGGGTAATTATATATGGAACTGTTTGGCATATGATACTCTAAACAGGTCAAGTTGGGCTTTACAAAATAAAACATTTAAAATAGCAATACCGCCGCTGTGGTATGGAAATTCAACAGATCTTGTAACAATCTACTCACCAAATAACTTATCTTTTTTTAATATATCGTGGAACGACACTAGTGGTATAAGCATAGTATTTATAGAAGGAAATTGGTCAGGAACGCCACAAAACTATACTATGTACTACTCCGATGGTGTTTATCAATATAATGTTACACTTCCAGGTGGCAATTACTATTGGAGAAGCTGGGCGAATGATACGTTCGGTAATTGGAACGTTTCAGATACGTGGCATTTCAGTGTGGAAAAATTAAATTCCACAATCACATTATTATTAAACGGAACAGATGGTAATTTTTCAATTCTTGAAGATCAATATGTTAATATAACAGCATACAGTGATAGAACTGGAAACATCTCCATATATTCTAATGGAATATTATATAGTTTTGGAGAATCTCCGCTTACAAATATATCTTTGTTTGAAAACCCAGGAACATACAATATAACAGCTGTATTTAATGAAAATCAGAACTATTCTTCAAACTGGACAACACAATGGCTCATCGTTAATGACACAACACCACCAACTGTAGCAAATCAAGCTCTGTTTCCACCGTTGTTGTTAAAAGGAGAAAATGTTAGCATATGGGCAAATATAAACGACAACGACGTGTTAGCGTACATACATTATAACATATCAAATTCAACGTGGTACGACTTAATGGTTTTTAATAACCTCTCTGGTGGACTCTATAATAAAAGTTACAACACAACAAATCTTACACATGGTATATATAACGTTTCAATTTTTGCAAATGACACCGCGGGAAATAACAATACTGTTATCATAGGAACTTTTGAAGTGGCAGAGGCAGAGAACGTCAAAGTGTACATATTTGATGATCAAAACAACTCAAAAAACGTTACACAGATTGGAATTCTATATAATGGGACAGATTTTGTTAGAAACAGCTCTGGGGAGGCAAGCAGTTTTGAAACAATCGTGCCTGGAGGATTTTGGAGAGTAAAGATAGTGAACATGTTCAACGCGACGTTTGATAATGTTAATTTAACAGACAACGCTACTCTCAATATCACAATTGATGATAACATTACAGAAAACAATATTACAGCACCTCCTTCCATAAGGAAATTCATTGAAATAATAGCTTTGGATGTTAATTTCAATTTTTCCTTGGTTCAAGTAGTGTTCGAATATAATGATTCTGGAGTAAACGAGCAAGAATTAGCTGTCTTATCGTGCCACCAATGGAACATGAACAACCAGACATGTTCAAGTTCTTGGGAAAGTGTAGAAAATGCACGTGTGAACACAACAAATAACAAAGTATATATTAATTCCACAGTGTTATCTGCATTTTCGATTGCTCAAAATAAGTACTGTGGCGATGGAATAGTTGATTCAGGAGAAAATTGTGACGGCTCGAATCTAACGGGAAACACTTGTGCATCTTTAGGTTATTCCGGAGGAACTTTATCCTGTAGCTCTAGCTGTACGTTTGATACAAGTGGTTGTTACACCACAACAGGTGAAGAGAGTAGTGCATCGTCTGCTTCTACTACCACAATAAGTGAAACAACAACCAAAAAGGAAGCAACTATTGATTATCCAAAAGAAATAACTCTTGTGCGTGGTACAAAGGATTCATTTGACGTGTATGTGAATAACACTGGTGATGTCACTTTGACCAATGTATCTTTTGTTTATGAAACCAACTGTGAAAAATGTGAAATAAATATTTATCCTAATGGACAGACAGTGTTGCCGGACAGTTCCATTACTTTCTATATCTCCGTTTCAGTTCCATATTCAGAAGATGTTGGTGATTATTACATACGAATTACGATGAGTTCTGAGGAGGGTCTGAGCTTAGAAAAAACAATAAATCTTTACATTGTGGAGTGTAAAAAAGGAGAGAAAATCTGTGAGGGTAACACCCTTAAAAAATGTTTAGACGGTAAACACTGGAGCACTTATCAATGTAAATACATCTGTTTCAAAGGAGAATGTTTAAAACCAGAAATTTTATGTAGAAGAGGTGAAGTAATGTGTAGAAATAACACACTCATGAAATGCAGAAATGATCAAAAAGGATGGAAAAAAATAAAAGAATGCCCATATGGGTGCGTGGGTCTGCAGTGCAAAGAACCAGAAATAAAATGGATAATTGGTATAATAACCCTCTTGATGATTTACGCTCTTGTAGCATCTCTTTTAATAAATGAAATAATAAAATGAATATAACACCGTTATTTTTATAAATTCATTGGTTATTTATTCATTATGAAACCTGTTTGTGAAATCATTGCGCAGGAGATTTTACCCGCAGCAAGGTCGTTTTTAGCAAAAAAACTGATAGATGATTACAAACTTTCACAGAGGAGAGTAGCGAAATTAATGGGCCTGACACAACCCGCTGTTTCTCAATATAAAAGAAACTTACGGGGACATAAAATAGAAATATTCACCTCTGACCCAACACTACTTAGCATGATGGAATCATTTGCGAAAAAAATTGCAGAAGGAATGAGTATTGAAGAGCAAACACGAGAGTTCAGAAAAATATGTAAGTTTATGAGTAAAAACGGCTATATATGTACTATTCATAAAAGAAATGAACCTTTACTTGAGAACTGCAATATCTGTTTAGCGGAAAAATGTTTTGACTAGTTACCCAAACTCTAAAAATAATTTGCCTTTTTCAAACCTCTGATCAATCAATCTTGATTGGTGGGGCTTTGTTATTATCTTGAAAAAAGCTTTTTCACCTGCTGTTGCTTTAACCTCAACAGAGTTTTCGAGTTCTGTTACTTCTATATCTTTCATGTCTTCAACGCCAGGGATATCCATTTCAACTATAACCCTATCGTTAACTCTTCTAATCTCAGTTTTTGGCTCTTCAGTAACCTTAGGTATTTTTTTAGGTTTTTCCATACGTCTTGGTGTGCGACTTAAGAGAGTGTGCTCTGTCGTCCTTTGAGGAGCTTCACTTAATTCCTCAACTCCACTTTTTATACCGAGTTGCCTCTCAATTTGTTTCTTTATTCTCTTTTCATCAACATCACCAAACGTTCTTACCGATACCTTTGGTTTTCCATTTCCTGAAGTAGTTATTTTTATCGAAAAACCGGAAGTTTTTCTGTTTTTAAAAACTGGAGACAGATCAAAAGCCTCAAAATCACGTTCAAATAATTTATTCATCTCTTCAAATTCTTTTCTAAATCTTGTGAATATATTTTCGAAGAAATCACCATTTCTTTTAGCCCCGCATCTAGGGCAGTAACTCCACTCATCATCCATAGGATATCCGCATCTAGGACATCTCATGGTTAATCATATTGTTGTTTTATTTTAAAAGCTTAACGTTATTTTCGCTTGATATTATTTAAGTATAGAATAAATTAAGAAAAATATGGAAAAAATAATACTAATTGTTTTAATTTTGGCAATTACGGCTTTCTCATTTTTATTTTTAACATCTAAAACCACACACTACGCGGAAATAATTGATATGAGTAATAAAACAAATTATTTTAAGAGAGGAGTGTACTACTTTTATAATTTTTCTACAAATTATAAAGATTACTCAAACCCATTCGATGTAAACTCACTTTTTTCTAAACTCATTTCTAACAAAATACCTTTGATTGAAGCATGGTATAAGCCCTACGCTTCTTCATGTTGCCCGCCAAACAGTAATTTTTGCATGCAGGCTCTGGTGCAACCTGCACTAATAGTGCGGCTTTCATATGATGATAAAAAGATAGAAAAATTCAATTTCGTGAAAACTGAAAGTCCTAACATGGGTTGGTGCGCTTACTATGTCTCACATTACATTTTTAAGTAGAAACAAGCATACCACCAGCACTAGCTGCAAATCTGTGAAGTATTTCTGCTATTGCATTGAGTATCCCCTGCGCTTCGCCCATATCCATTTCTATTTTTTCCGGCTCTAAAATCTCTACAGCGGAAGGTCCATAGTTCATTACAATATGAATAATTCTTTCAAAGTTTTTTGATAAACACTCCAGCTCTACAACATATGAGTAACCTTCTTCGATATTTGGTAGAGGATTTTGCACTTTATGCACTTTTCCAAACTCTTTTTTGTAGACAATAAAATTCTTTTCCCTCTCCATTTTTTCTATATGTTTTTCGAGAGCACTTTTCACAGCATCCTCTGAAATAGCTAATGCCTCTACCATCATCCATACCCTTATCCAACCCTCTTTAATTTTTTTCTGCAGTTCTTCTGGTGACATAATATAACCTTTGTTCTGTAATTATAAAAATCATACTGCCAACTAATATAAACATTCAATCAATTTAATTATTATGCTAATCAAAAAGGAACAAAGAGTAGAAAAGCAAATTGCAAAAAATAGTTTTGTTTGGGAGTATCTATTCCATAATAAAAATTTAGGAATTGCTCTGGCCAAGATAAATGGAAGGTTTCCTGACTCTGGAAAGACGACTAACAAAGTTTGTCAAGAAGTTTATTATGTTATAAGCGGGTCAGGAAAAATTTTCATTGAAGATAAAGAATTTGAACTGAATGAAGGTGATGCTTTCCTCATAGATTCTGGAAAGAAATATTATGTTATTGGTAAAGATTTGGTTATAGTATGCGCAACATCTCCAGAGTGGTTTCCTGAACAACAACAGATAGTGAAAGATTAGCAGTTGAATTATGAATTAATGTTTTCGTATTATTGAAACTTACGCTTCACAAAGATTTTATCTTCTTTTAAGTTGCACTTCTTTTCCAATAGTTCTGAATTTCTCTCCTGAATCGTGCAGCAGGGGTCTGATATTATCTAAATTACCCACACTTTCCGCTGCTACAACTTCGCCTACAACTATTATGTGATCAGAGCCTTCTGGCTCAAAGAACTGTTTCAATTTACATTCCAAAACAGCCCGGGATTGTTTCACTCTCGGAGGTTTCACTATTTTTGACGGTATTGGATTCAAACCAACGCTTTCCAGATTGTGTGTTTTTTCACAATCAACAGCTTCTTGGGCAAAATCTTCAGAAACAATGTTTACAACAAACTCACCTGTTTCTGCAATATTTTTATAGGTGTTTTTATGTTTTCCGCCTATCATCAAACAAATCATGGGCGGCTGAAAACTAACAGGTATTATCCAACTGTAAGGAGCTGCGTTAACTTTACCATTTTTATCGATCGTTGTAATTAAGGCTGTAACTCTTGGTGAAATCAACCTGACAGCACGAGATAAATCAACTTCCATAAATGATGTATGTTCTGATAAAATAAATATTTCACATCTTCCCATGAAAACGACAATCAGAATTTACGAACCCACCTTTCACCTTTAATTGGAATTGTTTCACCACATTTTGGACATTTTTTATTGAATGAAATAATTTCAAAACCCACTCTTTTTATTACTAAGGACCCACATTTAGGACAAAATGTTGATTCTCTGTCATGACCCAATACATTCCCAACATATACGTATTTCATTCCCTTATTTTTTGCTATTTCAAACGCTTTTTCTAATGTTTCAAGTGGTGTGGGAGGAACATCCGTTAATTTGTAATGAGGAAAAAACCTTGAGAAATGAAGAGGGGTGGAATTACCCAAGTTCTCTTTAACCCAACTCACAATCCTTTCTATCTGTTCTTTTTTGTCATTGTACCCGGGTATCAATAAAGTTGTTACTTCTATCCAAATACCGTGCTTTTTGTATTCAAGCAACGCTTTTTTTATAGGGGTTTCATCTGCAACGTAACATAATGTATTGTAAAATTTCTTATCTCCCTTTAAATCAACGTTTATCGCATCCAGATATTTAGCCATTTTTCTTATCGGCTCTATCTCTGTGTAGCCGTTTGATACCCAAATATTGTATAAACCAGCTTTTTTGGCAAGTTTCATCGTGTCCAGCGCAAATTCATAAAAAATTGTTGGCTCAACATATGTGTATGCAATACCCTCTGCATTATAGTTTTTCGCTGCTTCAACAACCTCTTCGGGCTCTACATTTTCACCAAATATTTCCTTGGACATTGATATTTCCCAGTTCTGGCAGAACTTACATTTCAGATTACAACCAACAGTTGCTATGGAGAGTGATCTACTTCCCGGTGCAAAATGAAAAAGCGGTTTCTTTTCAATAGGGTCTATATTCATTGAGCACAGCCTTCCATAAACAAGAGAGTAAAGTTTGCCTTTTTCATTTTTTCTCACACCACAAAATCCCCTTTGACCATCAGATAATGTACAATGCCTTGGACATAAGTTACATCGAACTTTCCCTCCTTCTAGCTTTTCATAAAACAATGCTTCTTTCATATTTTAAAAATAAATCCATGTAATAAATTATTGAATGCCTCGGTAGCTCAGTGGTACCCCCACATAAGTGAGGTGGGCAATAAAGAGCGGCTGACCGTTCAGGTCGAACCTCGTAAGCAGCAAGTCGAGGGTTCAAATCCCTCCCGGGGCTT
>CAYYWW010000014.1:0-20917 GCA_964475515.1 uncultured archaeon
TTTATAACCTTTACTGGACAGGAATCCGCTGCTTCTCTGTTACAACCAAGTTCCTCCACGACAAGTTCTTGTCTTACTATTTCATTACCTTCTTTTACAACTTCTGCTCCTTTAAGATGTGATTTACCATCACTACCCATTTCCCAAAATTCTGAACATACAGCAGCACAAGCTCCACATCCTATACAATTTGGTGTGTCATGAACTACCTTAGGCATACACAACCTCCTTATCCATTATTTCTGTGCATTTCATTTATAAAAGTAATTGTTGAAAAATCGTTGAAAAACTATATTCGTTCTAAGCATAAATAAAAACAATCAAGGAGTAAAAAAGAAATTAAATCCCATTAGCGATTATCTCTTCTTTTTTCTTCTTTTTGTCGTTTTCTTGCTTTTTTTATTTGTCGATTGTTTTTTAGTTTGTGTCTTTGTTTTTCTTTCCCTTTTCACTGTGGATTTTTTCTTTGTCAGAGTTTTCGGTTTTTTCGCCTCTATCTCTTTAGAAATAACTTCATTCATCTTTTTTATTATGTCCTCTATTTGTTTTTCATCCATTCCGTGTCCTTTTAGTCCTTGTTCGAGTGTCTCCCATGCAGCTACCTGGCATCCTATACAATGAATACCGTTTTCAAGTAGTACTGGTATTGTTTCCGGATATTTTTCAATAACATCACTTATAGTCATGTCTTTTCTTATTTTTTCTTCAAAATTATTTTTCTTTTTCTCTGTCTCCTCTTTCCCTTTCAAATGAACATTCTTATCCTTTACAACCTCTCTTTCTCTGTCTATCTCTTCCATAGTTCTCTCAAAGTTCTTTTTAGTGAACCTCGCATAAAACTCATTTATCTTCTTCTTTTCTTCCTCAGTAAATCTTCTTTTGTATTTGTCGTCTGCGAGCTTCTTTCCGGTTCTTTTTTCCCACTCTTCTGCAGGTATACTGAATTTTCTTTGAACATCATCCCTGTAAAGTTCTGGTATAACATTGAATGTGCAGAATGGAACTATCCTACCATCAGGCATTGCATAATGTATAACACATTTATGTATTCTATCAATATCCCAATTGTAAGGATCTTGGAAATGCATCATCCCGATGAAAAGTGAACGGTGATGAAACTCCCCGAGACCTCTATAACTGCCACTCAACAATGCTTTTGCAAGTAGTTTTGAAAATTTCAAATTCTTTGGTACTTTTTCTTTGTCTACAAATTTTCTTATGTTAAGTAATATCTTTGCAACAACAGTTGGTTTTTTGAACAATTTAAATGTGCTTTCATTTAATTCCTTTGCTAACCCGTCAACATACTCGAAAAATCCTTCAACATCAAAAAATCTCGGTAATGGCACCATCTTAGCACCATCCCTGAAAACGTAAGTTGCTGCTCCGCACGCGAAATGAGCAGACATCCTGTATTTTCTACCACCTTTTATTGCTTCAACAAAATCTGTTATTGCCTTAACACACGGCACGGGATAGAAATCCTCCTTTCCAATCTGGCCATCTGTTTGTTCTTCAATTTTCTTTATAGTGCCAGGAATTGTTATTCTCTGTTTTGCTCTCATCTTATCTGGCATTCTTCCTACAAGAGAAACAGGTTGAAAATTAACGCCTCGAATAACATCATTGTTTCCGAATGCAAATCTTATTATATCACCCAATTCATGATCATTCACACCACCTATCACGGTTGGTACGAGAACTATACCAACGTTAGCTCGTCTGCAATTTTCTATTGCCTGCGGAGCCTCCCAATAATTTTTGGAATTTGTTTTTGGTGTAACACCATCAAAACTCATATAAAGAACGTGACATCCCGCTTCTCTTAACCTTTTCACCAATTCTGGATTCTTTGACAATCTTATTCCATTGGTATTTAGTTGTATGTGATCGAAACCTTCCTCTTTGGCTATTTTTATGATTTCTATCAAATCATCTCTAAGTGTTGGTTCGCCCCCGGTGAGCTGTAGGGCGTTGCAAGGCACAGGTTTTTGATTTCTAAGTCTGTGAAACATTTCCCTTAATCTACCCAAAGACGGTTCGTAAACTGGTTCTCCTTCTTTCGCATAAAAAAAACAGTACCAACAACTTAAGTCGCACCTGTTGGTTAGAACGACATTACCGAGATTTGTATGCGATTCATGCTCAGCACACAAACCACAATCAAGAGGACAATTTATTTTAGGCAATGGTTTTTTTATTTCTGGGTTTTCCAATTCAATGCCAGGGTCTTGAAACTTTTCCATTCTCTTATACATCTCAAAATCTTCCCAGTAGACCTCTTTGGTAGCACCGTGTTCAGGGCATAATTTCAACATCCATACCTTCCCGTCTTTTGTATATACAACAGAATCAACTTTCATCTTGTTGAATTTTTTCTCCTCAACACAACGGGGGCACAAACTCTGATGAAATTTAAGAAGTTTAACATTTCCCTCTCTCAATAAGATCCTGACCAGTTTTTTCTTTCTTTCTTCAGTAAAATTCTTAACGTATGGAGAAGTAGGAACATCCCTGAACTCCTCTAATGTTCGCTCCTGTGCTTGTGGATATGTTGTAGGCATTTTATCACATATTATTTAATACTTTTTAAAAGTTTTAAAAGTTTATATCTTATTTTTAAAGAACTGTATTTTTATATTTTTCTTCTAGTATTTTCATTTCTTTTGTTAGTCTTTTATGATTTTCCAGAATTGATGTTGGGATTGGCTTGTTGTTTTTCTTCAAGTAATCATATATAGCTTCTTTAAGAGCATCGACAGCTAGAAGAGAACAGTGTACTTTTATAGGCGGCAAACCACCAAGTTCTTTTATTATGTCTTTGTTAGATACTTTCATTGCCTGTTCTATTGTTTTACCTTTAACAAGGTCTGTAATAACACTGCTTGTGGATATAGCCGCAGCACATCCAAAAGTTTCAAACTTAATGTCTGAAATTATCTCTTCGTCTCCTCTTCTGCTTACTTTTATATATAAATGCATGACGTCGCCGCAGAGAATATTTCCCACTTTTCCTACACCGTCCGGGTTTTTAATTTTTCCGTAATTATGTGGATTTCTAAAATGTTCTATAACTTTTTCTGAATACATATTGAACCCCTAGTTAACCCCCATAAGGACTTATCTTTCTAAGATCTTCAACAACTTTTGGTAAAACATCACACACATAATCTATCTCTTCTTTGGTATTATATCTTCCCAAGGTCATTCTTAAGCTACCGTGAGCGAGTGCTGGGCTTAAGCCTATAGCCAATAAAACGTGACTTGGGAGCAACTTTGGTGATGAGCATGCAGAGCCAGTACTTGCTGCTATTCCTTTATCATCCAAACGCATAATTAAACTTTCACCTTCAATTCCATAGAAGCTGAAGTTGGTATTGTTAGGTAATCTTATGGTTGGGTGACCGTTAAGCTTGGATTTTTCTATTTCAAGAGTATTTTTTATAAGAATATCTCTAAGTTTTCTCTGCCTTTCTATTTCTTTGTTCATTTCTTTTTTTGCTAGTTCAACAGCAGTAGCAAAACCAACAATGCCAGCAACATTTTCTGTTCCGCTTCTTCTTCCTGATTCATGACCACCACCGCTGAGAAGTGTATCTATTTTTATTCCCTTTCTTATGAGCAGAAGTCCCACACCCTTTGGTCCGTAAAGTTTGTGAGCAGAGGCCGATAAAAGGTCTACATTATCAATTTCTAATGGTATTTTCCCAAATGATTGGACAGCATCTGTGTGAAATATGACACCTTTTTCTCTACAAATTTTACCTATTTCACTGATCGGCTCTACAGTACCTATTTCATTGTTTGCATACATAACAGAAACCAAGATTGTGTCTTTTCTTATTGCATTTTCAACATCTTCTGGTCTCACCAACCCATATTCATCAACAGGAAGATATGTAACTTCAAATCCGTTCTTTTCCAGCCATTTGCAAGACTCAAGAACACACGGATGCTCTATTTTTGTTGTTACTATATGCTTGCCTTTGTTTTTGTTAGCAAATGCGATGCCTTTTATTGCAAAGTTGTTCGACTCTGTTGCACACGACGTAAAAACTATTTCACTTGCATCAACACCGAGAAATTTTGCTATTTTGTTTCTACTTTCCTCTAGAGCTTGCTTTGCTTCTCTACCGAAAGAATGTAAACTAGAGGCGTTCCCATATTTTTCGTTGAAAAACGGTTTCATTGCCTCTAAAACTTCATCTGCTACACGCGTTGTTGCTGCGTTGTCGAGGTATATTTTTTTCATAGTCCACTCTTATTTATCCGAATAATTATCTTAATTATAACAGTGTTATATTTATATACGTTTGTTTTTGTTAATTTAATTTTTGATGGTGTTTACAGATAACACTATTAACATAAAAATGAAAATTGAAAGTTATTCAAAAATGGAATCATTGAACTTTTTACCTTATCCCCAACTTCCAATAAGTTTCCTGGAAATATAGCAAAAATTCCGTGCCACTGGAATCTTTGCTTGCCAATAGAGCACCATTTACTAATCTCACAAGGCGTTTGCCTGTATTAGTTTCTATTAAGTATGCTAGTTCGTCATCATTCCATTCAAATTTCCAGTAGACTTTACTGTTCTTGCATTTCTGTATTAACAAATTATCTCCTGATGCAGACAGACATCTTGATGGATCGTTCTTATCTGCTATTTCGAAACCGTCCTGTTTTGGTCTAAATTCCCAAAGGTCTTCCTTCTCATTACATTTTCCCATTATCAAAGACTTTCTTTCTCCACCAAAGAAGAAAGAGCTTACTCTTCCTTCCTTCTTTAAGCACATTCCGTTTGTTTTTATTAAGAGAGAGACCTTATCCAAATTCCTGACTTTTATTGATCTTACTTTATCGTTATAAGCACCTAATTTTGAAACAGGAGTTATTATATTTGCAATCCAATCTTTATAGTTTTCTGATCTATACAAGGTTAATATTTTTCCTTTTGGAACATAAATAGAAGATACCTTATTCTTGAATTCTTTCAAGGTCTTTGAACTCTCTTTTAGAAGTTTGTATTCTCCTCGATATTTGCTGTGTTCAAATATCATCGGATATTTAGGATAATCTGTTGCATTTGTTGGGTCACCATCTCCTATAACCTCCACAAAATCATTAAAACCATCTTTATCAGTATCTTTTATTATTGGATTAGAGTTATGAGATAACTCACCATAAATACCTTTCTCAGGTATGTCGTAGCCATCTATTAGACCATCTCCATCACTGTCTTGTTTGTTTGGGTCTGTGCCTAGCTTTAATTCATCTTCATCTGATAATAAATCACCATCCTTATCAGTAAAGTGTTTTATGAATACTCTATCACCTTTGGTCAACTTTATGTCGTTTAATTCTTTGAACTTCACCTCAGAACCGTCTCTCTTTGTGATCAAAATCTTAAACCATTTGTATGGAAGCTCTCCCGTGTGTATCCTCATGTTGTTGACTTCCAGTAACTTTCCATTCTCATAAGTGTAGCTAATGTTCATTAAGTCTAACGCCTCTGTAAATGAGTAGTATTCTTTTCTTGGAACTGCAAAGTATGTTTTTGAACTCGTCTCATTGACCACATCAATTTCTATGCAACTAGCCCTTGCGGATTCTAAATATATCTGGTCATCCCCAAAAGAGTAGTGGGGTACTCTGACCTCTATGGTCTCACCTGCCATTAGTCTCTGGAGTAATCTAAAATCAAGGGGAATATCAGTAAAGGTTAGTGTTATCTTCTCACCTGGTTTAAGGTTTGTCAATTCATTCTCTATTGTCTTCGTATAAAATGGTAACTCATCATTGCCCATGTAGAAGTTAAGGGTAATCTCTTTTAGTGGTGACACTAATATGTCATTTCCTTTGTTTTCTATATCTACCCATATCTGAAGAGTGGAGCCTGATAAGTCAACCTCTCTTGAGCTGAATATTTCTTCTGAGGTAATTTGAGTGTCTGTTACGATTCTTGATGTTCTACTTGAAGAAACGTAATCTATTCCAACGTAACCCTCTATCTCGGTTTCTGCGCTTACATCCCATGGTGGCCATCCAACTGATATCTTCTCTGTCATCTTAGCTCCTGTGGAGAATGTTGTTGTCTGTGTGCTTTCACGCTCAGTCTTGAATTCATGTTCTCCTTTGTTGATTTTCATGTTGCCGATTTTCACGGTTTCAGCAAGATTTAGTTTTATTTTTGGGTGTACTCTTACTCCAATATCAGGAACTGCTGGTACGAACATATCTGGTTCCACATATAATGGCAATGATTCGTGTTTTGTGTTTATCCCGAATAACTCTTGACCATCTCCATACCTATCACCATCTGTTGAGAATGCTTTATAGTCTGTTCCAAGTTCATAGATTTCTGCAGCTGTTGGTAAACCGTCGCCATCAAGGTCTTGGTTTCCTAAAGTAGATATTGTGCCTCCTATCACGTATGGGTAAGCCTTTCTTTGGTTTACAGACTCGCCATCAGAGATGAAGTCACCGTTGGTGTCTTTCTTGGTCGGATCTGTGAGCCACCAGTACTCCCTTAGATCACTGAGTCCGTCCCCATCAGTATCTGGATTATTAGGGTCAGTCACAAAGCCAAGAGTTCCTTCTATTTCGTCTGTGTCTGGTATTCCATCTCTATCACTATCTTTTTGAGGGTCTGTAGCTATTTTTATCTTTTCTTCAATAGTCAGATTTGTGGCAAAGGGTGAGGTTAGACTCATGTTCAATGATGCTAATCTGGTCTGAATATTATCCATTATCAAATCTAAGCGTCCTTTTTTGAATTCATGACCAAAACCGCCTCTAATCCAGTTCCAATTTATCGTGTTATTTGAAATGAAGAAATAACCTAAAGTTATGATTACTATCACTATCAACCATTTTTTAAGAGCATTCTTCCCTTTTCTTTTATACTTTTTTACCATTTTTGATTTTTATCAACTAAAATTTATAAATTTTTCGTTTGATTTAACTACTCTGAAGTTTAAACTTTGTGGGGCTAAGCATTGTGTAATTTGTGTCTCAACTGTATAAATAATCTATCCGTCAATTATTTAATACTATTACTAAAATAAAATAGCGCTATAGGCAACCATCAACCGTTTATTTTAACAAGTCAATACATACTCATGTATCGACATAAATATTAAAGAACGCTGATTTAATCTATTTCTTTATCCTGTCAATTTTCGATAACGTTTTGACAAAGTCATTTATAACCTAACAAGTTTACAGAATGCGCAAATTTCCTGATTCGTTGGTTGTCCACATACAGAGCACATTCTGAGTTTAGATTCGTCTGTGAAATCCTCGAATTTTCTACTTATTTTTTCCACAGCTTTTATAAATTGTAATCTAAAACCTTTATTCCATCTTTCTATTTCATAAATAGTTTCGTACCATTTCTCTCTTTTGAAATCAATTTTACATTTCAATTCAACATGAGGGCACAAATCTTCTTTAATAAAAGGTAACTTTTTTGATTTGCATATAATCTCAGTTTCTTTATTTCCTACTTCAAAGAGTGGTCTTATTTTACATAAAAGTTTAGGATGCGTGGATTCCAGTTTAGGTCTAAATTTTGAGGTCCAGGAGAAATTTTGACTCAAAAAATTTTTCAAAAACGACACAATGAAGTCATCCATATTGTGACCTGTTGCCACCTTATTCGCACCTTCTTCTAAAGGAATTTTGTTTATTAGATATCTCTTCATTGTTCCACACAGACTGCACACAGGTCTTTTTGTTTTTTTGGAGAGTTCATCGAAAGATATACCAATGTCTTTTAACTTAACAATATCCAAATCAACATCTAACAGTTCTGTTTGTTTCTTTATTACGTTCTCAACTTTTTTGGAAGAAGGGAAGCCAAAGTTTATATGAAGGCCCTTAAGTTCACAATCCACAGAATTTTCTTCTATGTATTTTTTTAAGGCATAGAGAGCAACAGTACTATCCTTTCCTCCACTAAGTGCTACAAATATTTTATCCCCATTTTCCACCAAACGTGCCTTTTCTATGGTTTTAAAAATTCTTTTAATGTAGTTTTCGTGCATAAGCATTCTATAATTTTTAGAAAACATTAATTTTAGTTTTATTTCACGACATCAACAATTCAATTTTTAAGATTATGTAAAAATTCTGTAATAAGTCTCACACCAAATCCCGTTGCTCCTTGTGGTGTGTAGTATCTCTTTTTTTCATACCATGCAGTTCCAGCTATATCTAGATGTATCCATGGAATATCTCCAACAAAGTTTTTCAAAAATGCAGCCGCTGTTATTGTGCCTGCATATCTCCCATTTTTATATCCAAGATTTTTTACATCTGAAATTTCGCCTTTCATCTCTTCTATATATTCATCATAAAGAGGCAGCTCCCAAACCCTTTCATAGGTTTTCTGACCTGCCTCAAAAAGCTTCTTTGCGTAATCCCCCTTTACCGAAAACATGGCAGCAACATACTCTCCAAAAGTTATCAATACACTTCCAGTGAGTGTTGCCATATCTATTATCAAAGAAGGTTTTATATTCTTTTTTATATAGCCTAACGCGTCAGCCATTATAAGTCTTCCCTCGGCATCTGTGTCCACAACCTCAACAGTTTTTCCACTGTAAGATTTCACTATGTCCCCTGGTTTGTATGCATCAGGGCCAATCATGTTCTCACAGCAAGGCATAACACCAACAACATTTATTTTTTCCTTAAGTTCAGATAAGGTCTTTAATATGCCCAACACCGTTACAGCGCCTGCTTTGTCTAGCTTCATGTTTTCAATATATCCTGTGGGCTTAAGATTAAGTCCCCCAGAATCGAACGTTATACCCTTACCCATTAAGGCAATTCTTTTCTTGTTGTTTTTGTCACCAATATATTCCATTACGATGAACCTTGGTGGGTATCTACTTCCTTTACCAACACTTAACATAAGATTCATACCCATTTTCTTAAGATCTTTCTCTTTCATTATCTTTATTTTTATTTTATTCTTCTTTGCAACGTCCTTTGCAATTTCTGAGATTTTAACAGGATTCATAACATCGCTTGTTTCATTAACAAGATCTCTCACAAAATTTGTATTTTCACAGATTATCCTTGCTCTCTCCACGGCCTCTTTTGCTTTTTTGATATCTATCTTAGAGGCATACAAGAAAAGATTTTCTATTTTTTTCACATCTTTCTTTTTCTCTGTTTTGTATTTGTCAAAGCTGTAATCAGAAAGTATAACACCCTCAACCACTGAGTATGCAACGTCAGTAGATGATATGCTCGAAATATTACTGACATAAAAGGAAATTTCATTCAATTTCAACTCCTTTGCATCTGCAACAGCAATAGAACACATTCTTCTTATTTTCTCTGTGGTAACATCCTTCTCTTTGCCTAAACCAAGAAGCAGCAATCTTTTTATTTTATTATCACCCGGGACGAGAATGATGTTTTCGAACTCTCCTCTGAAATCACCCCTTTTGATAGCATCCTTTATTGTTTTAAAAATAGGCCTTTCTTTATTTGCTTTAATTCTTTTGACACTATTTTCACTCAGGAAAATTGCTAAAACCTCTGCTTTTATCTTGTCTGGTTTTTTAACCTCAATTCCCACTTTCATATTCATCAATGATCCCAATCCAACGATGTCGGCATTTTTTCTCCGTGGAGATAAATATATGCTTGAAGGCCTGCTTTTGCACCTTCGCCAGCAGCTACAATAGTTTGTTTGAAGGGAACATCAGTCACGTCTCCCGCTGCAAATACACCATCACATGACGTTCTACATCTTTTGTCAACAATAATTTCGTTGTATTTATTTAATTTGACTAAATCCTTAATAAAATCTGATTTTACAACGTACCCTATTTCTAAAAATACACCATCCACTTTAATTTCTTTTTCTTCATCGGTTACTTTGTTTTTAACAATTATAGATTTGAGGAAATTATCCCCCTTAAACTCTGTAACTACAGAATTCAAAACAAACTCTATCTTTTTGGATTTTTTGGCCCTCTCAACAAGAATTTCATCTGCCCTGAACTCATCCCTTCTATGAATAAGATAAATTTTCTTTGCTATTTTATCTAAAAGTAATGTTGCGTCAAGTGCAGAATTTCCACCACCCACAACAGCCACTACTTTATCTCTGAAAAGAGGTGCATCACAATTATGAACTATAAAGTTCTTGGCAATATAAGTATTATTTTTCTCAACCGCTATATTATATACTTTCCCCTCATAATAAAATTGTTTTATTTGTCTTATTGGTAGTAAAACAAAGTTGTCTTTAAAGAATGCATGTCTACACACTCTTTTTCTTGTTGCAATCCTTTCATGAAAAACATCGATAATTTTTGAGAATTTTTCCAGAAACGGCCCACCAACTACAATATGATACTTATCATGCTTGAAAAACACTTTTCGACCATCGATTATAGAAGGGCTTAATTTTTGAACTTTTCTTATTTGAATCGATGGTATTATTTCGAGTCTTAGTAGAATGTCTCTTATTTGGTATGTAAGAATCTTTGAATTCGTAACCATACAGAAATCTTTATCTCTTTTACATCCATCTCCTCTCCAGAATCCCTTAATTAGCTCCGACTGTTTTTTTACTGGAAGAAACATCATCCAATGTGGCAATTTTTTGTTATGTGCATATTTTCCGAAAAGTGTTTCAAAAAAATCACGAACTATATTAGAAAAAACCATAATTCTGCAAACTTTATTTTCAATTCTAATAGTCGGTGTTATTTTAAAAATATTCTTAAAAATATTTTTGACATCTTCAATGTATTCTGATTCCTTTTTATTGAAGTAAATATTTACACCACGAGATGTTATGCAACCTTCAGAAAGGTAATACCCAACTAGTCTCATAAAATCTTTGTTAACAAAGATTTCATTTGGCACACGTCTCGAGGAAAACGTTTCAAATTTATTCTTTACAAATCCATTTTTATCTACTTCTACTTTTTCAAGAATATCTGTTATAAAGATGGATTTTTTATCCTTAGTTTCTTTGATTACGGGATAAAGAAGCATGTCATTCTTTTTAAGATATTTTGCCTGAACCCATTCAGGACCTGTAAATTCAAAATTCCAGTAATTAACTCCTTTGCCCTTTAAGACATTTAATTTTAAGACAGGGTGATTTTCTGTTAAATGAACAGGCTCTGTGAAAAACCTTGTTTTTATTTCTATCATGTTTCCTTTGTATTCTCTTTCTAATTTTTCAGTAATCTTTTGAAAAGTTCCGTCAATTGTTAATACTTTACTTTCTGGTGTGAGAGAACGTATCATCATTGGGCTGAAGTTAGCAATTACTATTTCTTTGGGTGGAAGGCATGTTGCACATGTAGATATGCCCTTCCCCATGAATTTATCTTCACCTGGAACTTCAAGAGTTCTTGGTGTTTTTCCAAAAGCGAGAATTATAGTTTTTCCTGTGTACTCATCACCAGTTGAAATTTTGACCTTAAAAACATCTTTCAGTTTTTTTATTTTTGTAACTCTTCCTCTCACAAATTCTGCTCCAAATTTTTTTGCTTGATGAAAAAACATTTCCATTAATTTATGACCGGGCATTGGTTCTACTCCAGGATAGTTTTCTATTAAGGAGCTCAAATTCGTTTGTCCTCCTGTATCAGTTGATATAACAAGCGTCGTCATTTCTCTTCTGCGTGCAAAGATTGCAGCAGTTAAGCCAGCAGGTCCTGCACCAACTATAATAGTGTCGTAAACTTTCATATTCAATATTTTATTTTATGTAAATAAGTTTGTGACTCAACACTTGAGGTACGTGTCCTTCATTAACAGAGCATCGCTTTCTATGTTAGGACTTTCACTTATCACAACACCTTTAACATTAAAATCTTTAAAAGCCTTCATAAGTTCCTTATAATTCATATCAGAATCTTTGAGATTTAGATGATTTTTCTCGCCTTTCTCTCCATACTCAATACCAGAAACGTGGATATGCATGTTGTTCAATCCTTCTTTTCCCAAGACATTCTCTATTTTTTGAAGAATTTGTGAAAATTCTTCATAACTATTGAACTTTCCGTTTGTTCTGGCATGAAAATGTGAAAAATCAACACAAGGCATTACCTGCTCTATTTCTGAACTTAAATTCAATATTTCATCCAAATCGCCAAACTGTGTTGGTTTCCCGGTTGTTTCCGGTCTTATCCATATTTTATTTCCCTCGTTTGAAAGCGTTTCTACAATTTTCATAAGATTTCTTTTAACTACATTATAAACCACTTTTGGTTCCATTTTCATGTAATACGCTGCATGAAAACACACACTGTACCCGCCACAAAGCCATGCTATTCGTGCTGACTGGAGTATTCTATTAATACTCGCGTTCACCTTTGCTTCTTCTTTACTGTTCAGATTTATGTAATAGGGCGCATGACATGTTAATATTATGTCGTTTTCCTTTGCTACTGTTTTAACCTCTGGTGCCCTTTCAGCTGAAATGTTAATACTTCGTACAAATTCGAGTTCCATTGAATCTAAACCAAGCTCTCTAACTCTTTTTATACCATTAACAGTATTTGGATCCTTCGTGGAAAGCGGTATTCCAGCTGTGCCAAATCTTAATTTGTCCATATAATGTATTTTCTTTGCGAGAAATAAAATTTAGTTTTGAATTATTAATCACAAATTACAGTTCCTTCGAATTTTCTCCCGCTTAAAAAATTGTCCAGGTTATTTAATTTAGAACCGTTTAATATAACGACCTTCATGCCAAGTTTTTCGGCTTCTCTGCTTGCTATAGGATCAAATGGCAATTTCATAGCAGGTGTCCATTTACCACCTGCTATTTTTCTATACCTTTCCCATGTAATGTTTTTCAAAGGCCTTGCGTCCTTGAATTTTTTTGGATCTTTATCATAAACATAATCAACATCTGTAAGATTTACGATTGTTTTAACCCCAAAATTCTTTGCAAGCATTACGGCATCAAAATCTGTAGAAAATCCAGGTTTCCAACCAGCAGCTATAAGTATATCTTCTGTAAAGTATATGTTTTCAGTTGGATTCGTTACTATTCCGGGATTTGATTTTTCCTTGAACAGAGATTTAACGAGCCTTGCGTTTAATCTGGAAGCATATATACCTATCCAATCCTTTTCATCATTGCTTATTTTTTCGATCTGTTCTGCTGCCTTTACATATTCTCTGCAAATGCCGCCACCGCCAACCACTATGACAAATTTCTTTCTTTTAACATGTTTTAGAATGAGCTTTTTGAAATTCCTCAAAAATTCTGTATTGATTTCGTCTCGAACTACTAAAGAGCCACCCAAACTCACAACAAGTATATCCTTTGCCATTAATAATATTGAAGTTTCCTATTCAAATAAATTTCTAAAAACTTATTTTATAATCCTTATTTCATAGTCAAACAAAACGGCTTCTGCTCCCGGGCACTGGAAACACGGCTCTTCACAAGGCACAGATTCTATTCTCACTTCTTCAATATCCTTTGTTACATTGGGTATTGAGAATGTCTTTATGTCCAATGCAGGAACGTACATGAACATATCTTTTCTTTTCTCGGTGGTTCCTCTGTAGTATTTAATGACAGGTCTAAAAGCTAAATCAACTTCACCGTAATTGTGTATAGTTATTATAAGTTCTTGTATTTTCTCTTTGTAATAACCTCTTTCAATAACAGTTCCTGAATAGACACATTTCTGAACCATTTTTCTTTGGGATGCGGTTATCCCACTGGTCCACATTGCGAATAAACCTGCTATTAAAAAAGTCATTGTTATAAGACCTAAAGTTGCGGGAGTTACACCTTTAAACATAATACAATTTAAATTTAGAATAATCGGATAATATAGTTTGGATTGGGCATGTGCTTTATTAACATGCTTTCGATTTTTTCTTAATGGATTTTATCGTTCCTGAAACCCTGAGGGATTGTATTATTACTTTTTCGTCCCCTATCTGATGAACGAGGGCGAGAGCCATCTTAACATCATCAACAAACTTTACTGAACATCTTATAACACCCGTCATCTCTCTCTGCTTCCATAAATTTTTGATTATGTGGACGTTTGCTTTTGGTAGATCGTTTGAGCCAAGCCATTCTGCAACAGAATCATAAATAGCGTTTTTAACATTATCGTAATCTATGCTCCTTTCAGAGTGAACTTTAAATAATATGTATCTTTTCTTTTCCCTCAAACACGGCATTCTCTTGAGTTTCATAGTTAAAATTATTATCAAGATTCTTAATGTTAGGCAATTTCCATTATTTTTTTCATAAATTCTTTTCCTTTCAATTTTCCCAGGGTTCCGAATTTACAATATCTTTCCCCGAAATTTTTTACCGTATCTGGTCTTATCCCAGGTCCTGATATGAGCAAAGGAACAGGATCATTAGAATGGCCTTTACATTCACATGGAGTTGAATGATCTGCTGTTATAACTATGGGGACATCTATCCCCAATAACACCTGCATTGCCTTGTCAATTTTTTCTATAAAGTGTCTTTTGCCTTCGAAATTCCCATCATGACCAAAAATATCACAACCTTTAACATGAACAAAAACAAAATCAAACTTTTTTATTGCCTTTTTTGCTGCTATGAATTTTCCTCTGATGTCTGTTCTTACACTACCTGTTGCACCAGGAAGGTTTATAAGACTCATACCGACAAGTTTACCAATACCTTTATAGAGACCTGCTCCAGCAATGCAACACGCCTTCATGCCGTATTTTCTTTTAAATGAAGGGACCGGCCTAAAATGCCCTGCTCCTCTTGTCAGAAAATAATTCCCAGGCAACAAACCTTTTTCAATTCTTTTTTTGTTTATTTCAAGATTGTTGAGAATTTCATGGCTTTTGGCTAAAAATTTATTTAACACACTCGCGGTGAACTTCGCATTTTTCGATTCATTTAGTGGCCTCACTTTTTTCACTTTCACCCCAACCTTATGAGGATCGCTGTCACTTATTTTATCATTTAGATTTTCTCCTCTCATAACTATAACTGCTCTGTGTTCTGTTCCTGGTTTCAAAAAGAATTTTACACCATCGATCTCCATTTTGTTTACTGCTTCTACAAATTCTTTTGTTGACCGGATTCTCTGTGCTCTTCTATCGATAACAATGAGGTTTTTGTCAACACTCGCAAGATTCGCACGCAGAGCTATATCACCTCTCATGAGGTTCATGCCAACCCCTAATGCCTCTATAGGGCCTCTTCCGGTATAATACTTCTTAAGGTTGTAACCAAACAAAGTAAGATGAGCTTCGTCACTTTCTGGTGTTTTCCCTTCCATAACGTCCATGAGTCCACAAATGCCGTTCTTTGCTAACCTGTCCATGTTAGGTGTGAAAGCATATTCTAAGGGTGTCAGTCCACCATATTGTTCTATGGGTCTATCACCCAAGCCATCCAAAATTATGAGTATTATTTTTCTCATAATATCACTTCAAAAACAAGCCTGAGTATTTGAGATGTTCCACTTCTTCTATGCGCAGTAATTGATTGTATTTCTCTATCCTCTCGCCCCTTGCAGGAGCACCAAATTTAACCTGGTTCACACCAAGTCCTGAAAGTCCCACAGCAATATCTGCCATGCATACATCCATTGTCTCACCACTTCTATGAGAAACGATAACATTCCACTTATTTTCATGTGCAAGTCTGGCCGCATTTATAGATTCTGTCACCGTGCCTATTTGATTCATTTTAAACAATAAAGCATTACACGCCTTTTTTTCCATTGCTTCTTCGATTCTTTTTACATTTGTGACTAAGAGATCATCACCAACTATTTGTATTTTCTTTCCGAGTTCCTTCGTTAGAAAAGTCCATCCAATCCAGTCGCTTTCTGATAAACCATCTTCTATAGATATTATCGGAAAATTTTTCACAAGATTTTCGTAATAATCAATGAGATCTGAATTAGTATACTTCTTCCCATGTAACCTATAAATACCGTTTTTGAAAAATTCCGACGAAGCGCAATCCAATGCAAAAAATATTTTTTTCTTATAACCCGCTTCTTCAATTGCCTTCTCTATCATTTCAAGTCTTTGCTCCGTATTTTTGATTGGTGGTGTAAAACCGCCTTCATCTCCCACTGATATCCCCATTGCTCCGAATTTTTTATGAAGAATTTCTTTCAAACAATGATATGTTTCTGCTCCTGCACACAGAGCATCTTCAAATGTTTTGAACTTCACAGGCATTATCATATGCTCTTGTATATCTTCTTCTATACCAGCATGTTTACCACCATTTATTACATTCATTTGTGGTATGGGAATACGTGCCCCGCGAACCTCAGCTATTTCTTCGATTCTTTTCCAAAGAGGAGTATCAATACATAAAGCAGACGCTTTCAAAACAGATAAGCTAACCCCCAAAATAGCATTTGCGCCAAGTCTACTTTTGTTTTCTGTTCCATCCAAATCAATAAGTACTTCGTCTATTCCCTTCTGATTCATAACATCCATACCAACGATTTTTTTGGAAATGATTTCGTTTACATTTTTAACAGCTTTTTTTACACCCATCCCATGATACCTGTTTCCACCGTCTCTTAGTTCAATAGCTTCGAATCTGCCTTTACTTGCACCAGAAGGTACAGAAGACCGTGATGTTATTGAACCAACAGTCACTTCAACTTCTATTGTTGGGTTTCCTCTAGAATCCAGAATCTCTCTTGCATGAACTTTTTTTATTCTAAAACCCATGTAAATTCTTTAAAATAATAACTAAAATAATTTTACACAGCCCGTTATTTTTTAAAAACAAACTACAATTAAAAGTTATGAAGATATCAGAAATTCCAAAATATGTTGGCAAAGATGTTGATTTAAGAGGTTGGGTGTATAGAAAAAGAGAAAGTAAGAGCATAGTTTTTATAGTACTAAGAGATTCTTCTGGAATCGTGCAATGTGTCATAAAGGATGATAATAAGGATTTTCCTGAAGCTCAGAAAGCAACAATAGAATCTTCTGTGATGCTTTCGGGGACTGTTAACAAAGATGAACGTGCACCAGGCGGTTATGAAATTAAAATCAAAAAGTTTAAAATAGTGGGTCTTGCTGACGTTTTCCCTATAACGAAAGATCAATCAACAGAATTCCTGCTTGATGTGAGGCATCTATGGATTAGAAGCAGAAAATTAACAAACATCTTCAAGATTCGATCAGAGACATTTGCTGCAGTGCATGAATACTTTAGAAAAAATGGATTTTACGAAATACAATCACCATCGATAACCGGTGTTGCTTGTGAAGGTGGTTCAACACTTTTCCCCATAAAATATTTTGGTAAAAAAGCATACCTCACACAGAGTTGGCAACTTTATGCAGAAGCAATGATATTTTCTCTGGAAAAAATATACTGCATAGCTCCTAGTTTCAGGGCAGAAAAATCAAGAACAAGGCGCCATTTGGCAGAATATTGGCACGCTGAGATGGAAGCAGCGTGGGTTGACCATGAAGAAAACATGAGAATACAGGAAGAATTGATAACACATATAATAAACAGGGTTGTTAAGAATTGCTCTGAGGAATTGGAATTCTTAGGAAGAGACCCGAAAGAACTTAAAAAAATGGTGATGCCGTTTCCACGTGTAAAATACAAAAAAGCAGTTGAAATGCTTCAGAATGTAGGTATGAAGGTTGAATATGGCGATGATTTTGGAGCCAAAGAGGAGAGAGAGTTAACAAAGAAGTTCAAAAAACCATTTTTTGTTGTTGAATATCCAAAGGGAACAAAGGCGTTTTACATGAAAGAAAACCCAAAAGATCCTGCTACGGTTTTGTGTGATGATCTACTCGCACCAGAAGGTTATGGTGAGATTATAGGAGGCAGTGAAAGAGAAACTGATATAGAAAAGCTTAAGGAAATGCTTAGATTGAAGGGAGAGAAGGTAAAAAACTATGAATGGTATCTGGATACAAGAAGATATGGATCTGTTCCTCATTCTGGATTTGGTATGGGAATGGAAAGGGTAATAATGTGGATATGTAAACTGGATCATATAAGAGACGCTATACCGTTCCCAAGAACGATAAATAGATTATACCCTTAAAGTTTTAGAACTATTCACATCTTATTATGTAAGACGTACATATTCCATGAATACTTTTGTTTTTGCAAATTTTTTCACATCTTTTTTCTTGTTTTGGTGGCTCTGAATCTTCTGCTTTCTTTGAATCAGTTTCAGATACATTATCATCAAATGGGTTTTGACCCTCTTCGTAAATGACATAACCCTCAAACTTTGCAGATGATGTCCAGATATCACCAGGTAACCAGCGTATCATACTGCCTCTTGATGTTTTAACAAAGGAACATATCTCTCCTGGGATACACTCATCTCTTATGATTGGGGTTTCAAGTTCTTTCCATTTGTTAGTAACTTGATAAAGAACACACTTAATTGCATTATCAGGACAACTAAAACTTGGTTGATTTGTATACCTGGAATAAATAAGTTCTGGGGCTATACTGTTAACTAAAAAGAAGAATATGAAAAGTGACAAAAGTGTTGTTTTCATTCTATAATCTTGTTGTATAAATTTTTAAATCAATGTAATTCGGACGTACTCTATTACTTTAATGACATGCATCTTTGAAATTATAAAGCATCGTGTTTTAATTTTAAATATAAATTCAATAATTCATTGGGCCCGTAGCTCAATTGGATAGAGCGTCTGGCTTCGGTTGTGTAGAGGAAACCAGAAGGTTGAGGGTTCGAATGCGCAAGAGGGCTTCAGGAGTTTCCACTTCCATGCCCTCTTACCGCACTATCACCCGAGAAATAAAGCGCAGAAAATCCCTTCGGGCCCATTTAAATTGTTTTTTCTAATTAAGTCTTATGGATAGAGCAAAGGTTTACATAGAAACTTATGGTTGCGCAAGCAGCCAAAATGACAGTGAAATAATGGCAGGTTTACTTAGTGAAAAGTTTGAAATTGTAAATGACATAGAACAAGCGAATGTTGTCATTATAAACACTTGCACAGTCAAGAGAACAACAGAAAACAAACTTCGTTTCAGAATAAAAGAAGTTAGTGAAAAGTATCCTGAAAAAAAATTAGTAATAGCAGGTTGTATGCCAGAAGCACAGCCTGATTTAGTAAAAGAATTGGCTCCGGACGCGAGTCTTTTAAGCACAAACAGAATTAAAGAAATTGTTTCAGTTGTAGAAAAAACGCTTAAAAATGAAAAATGTGAACTTCTTGGTAAGGTAAAACACGAAAAGACGAATCTGCCTAAAATAAGAAAAAATCCTGTTGTAGATATTATAGAAATCTGTTCAGGATGTGATTATGCCTGTACTTACTGCATAACCAAACTTGCAAAGGGCTCTACGTTTTCCTACAGCAGTGAAACAATCTTAAGGCAAATGCGATGCTCTTTAGCGTCTGGTGTTAAGGAATTTTGGATCACAGGACAGGACATTTCAGCATATAATTACAACGGAATGAAACTGCCAGATCTTCTCGAATTTATAGAGAAACATCTGCATGGTAAATATTTTATACGTTTAGGGATGATGCACCCTTCAAATGTTAAATCCATGTTAAGGGAATTGATAGGAGCGTATAAAAGTGATCACATATTCAAATTTCTTCATCTACCTGTTCAATCTGGTTCTAATACTATATTAGAAAAAATGAAGAGAGACTACACTGTTTCCGAGTTTAAGAAAATTGTTTCATCCTTCAGAAAATCAATCCCAGAAATTACAGTATGGACAGATGTTATAGTTGGGTTCCCGGAAGAAACGGAAGAAGATTTCAAAAAAACTTTGAAACTAATAGAAGACATAAAACCAGATTTCGTAAATGTTTCACGTTATAGCGTAAGACCCGGGACAGTTGCAGCAAGAATGAAACAATTACCAACAGAAATTTTAAAAGAAAGAAGCAGAAAAGCATCGGAGATTGTAAATAAAATTTCCCTGGAAAAAAACCAAGAATGGATTGGGTGGGAAGGGGAAGTTTTAATTGACGAGTTTAATGAAAACAAAAGAACATGGATTGGTAGAAATTTCGCATACAAACCAGTGGTATTGGACAGTAAGTTAAAACTAGGAGACATTGCAAAAGTAAAAATTGTTTCAGCGGAAAGAACGCATCTCTTAGGTGAAGTTATATAGTTTTCTATCCATTTCGTTGTTAACTAAGACTATAGCATGAGATGCCAAATAACTTTTAGGGCCAAGTGAAACAATCTTAGGATTGAATTTTTTGACAATGTTTAACACATTTTCTGGTATATCAAGGTGATCACCTAAAATAAAAACAGGATTTTCCAATTCAACCTTTCTTATGTCAACACCTTCTTCCTTCAATATAACAATATCCCTATCTGTAAATTCATTTAAGAATGTTTCAATATCAATTTTTCTTATAATTATTCCCTCTTGAACCCGTTCTTTATTTTCCAACGCAATTTGTATTGCCTTTTTAATCCACGATGCTATGTTTCTTTCATCAGGAGAAACTCTTTTGATTTTCAGTCCAAAAAAGGAAAGGACGAACCTAACACCGTTTGTTTCAAAACATATGTGAATGTTTGTATCTCTTCTTACATTGTGCGAAAGCCATAATGCTGAAGAAACACATCTTGCTATTAAATCAACTCTACCTGACCCTGGAAGATCATTCAAAGAAAAATCAGGTTTTATAGGATTGTTAACGTATAAAATGAAATCTCTCATAAATATATAAACAATTAAAATCTTTATAAAAACATTAAACTATGCCCCTGTAGCTCAGTTGGTTGGAGCGCCAGAACAGGCGAAACTCATAATCTCTTATGAGTGTTGATGCCCTCCACATGCGACGGGCTATGATAAAAATGAATAAGAAATCTGGAGGTCGCGGGTTCAAGCCCCGCCAGGGGCATTTATAGAAACAAACGAAATCTATTCGG
>CAYYWW010000015.1:0-20661 GCA_964475515.1 uncultured archaeon
TCGTATTTGTTTATGTCTTCACTTTTCCATACATCAACTTTGGCTCCTGTTTCTTTCTCTATGAATTCCTTTGCTTCAATCAATGTTTTATATTCATCATCTTGTGAAGGTATTTCTTTTAATTTTCCTGCTTCCTTTTGGAGTGTTTGCACGAATTGGACAGCCCGTTTACCCTGTTTTCTTATCTCTGGGTTTTTCATTACCTCTTCTATCATGTTCTTTGATTTTCCCCATTTCTTTAAAATGGTATTGTAAACCTCATATTTCCAGAGAGGCGATATATAAATATGTATGTGGCGTGGCTTTCTTTTCAGTATTTTTATTATCTCGTTTATATCAGAAAGTGTCTCTTTAACGTAATTTTCCATTTCCTCTATTTTGTCATCTATTTGCTTCTCGTTTGCCTTAGGCCATTCCGCAACTGATATAAAACCACTTTCACCAAGAAGGGACCAGAACTCCTCGCATATATGTGGTATAACCGGGGATAAACACTTTAGCCATTTCTTTCCGATACTTACCAGCATAGAGTAGTTGGGTCTTTTACAACGCTTGAAATAGTAATTTAAATCGTTCAGCACCTCAAAAAACATAAGCTGAACATAATCTCTGATTTTAAACTCATCTATCATTCCCTCACTTTTTTTGAGCAATCTATTAAATCTAGAGACAAGCCAGTAATCTATGTTTTTAAGTTTGTTTGTTTTGTCCTTTTCATTTGATTTGTTTTTTATTATGTCAGTAAATATTTTTTCAAATCTCTTTAGTCGCTTTCTCATCATTTCAACGTTTTTTTCAGTCCAGTCTATTGTTGTATCTATATCAGCAGCTGATGTCATATAAAGTCTGTATAAATCAGAACCGTATTTTTCTGATATTTCTACTAGCGGTATAACATTGCCTTTACTTTTGCTCATTTTAGCGCCTTCTCTTATGAGAAGCTCGTTTAAGGTTATTGCCTTTGGCCAAAATTTCTTTGGAAATATCGCAGCATGATTGAATATGTAGAATGTCAGGTGGTTTGTTATATGAGGTATGGCTGTATGTCTTTCATCAACAGGGTACCAATACTCAAAATCCTTTTTTATTTCTTCTAACAACGATTTATTGATACCAGTTTTCTTCTCTACTTCATCTATCTTTCCCTTACCCAATAACACATAATCAAAGAATTCGGGTTTAAGCTGATCTGGTTTTATTCCATTACTTCTTATTTTATGAACCAATATGTAAAACACAGGGTATATTGTGCTATCAGACAGACTTTCAATAATCCATTTGTCATCCCAAGGTAATTTCGTTCCAAGTCCTCTTCTTCTTGCACAGGCTCTCTCATGAAGCCAGTCAATCGTATGTTCAAACATCTTTCTATAATGCTCTGGTATTATCTTCATCTTAGCAAGACATTCTTTTGCAAGTTTTTTCCATTTCTCGTTGCCGTAATCTATGAACCATTGGTCTTCTATAACCTTCACGACAACTTTTCCACCATCTCTACATCTCAGACCTTTTGTTGCGGATTCGAAAAATTCAAAAGCAATGTTCTGTTTTTTCAACCAGTTCTTAACTTCGTCCTTTATTTCGGAGATTTTCATTCCCGAGAATTTACCAGTGTTCTCCTTCAAAACACCGTTGTAAAACTCTTCTTTATAGATTTTTTTGGTTGCTTCCTCCAGTTTTTTTCTTTCTTTTTGTGATTTAATTCCCATCTTTTTGCATATTTCTTCTGCGGGAAATTCCCCAAAACCTTTTATTTTTATAAGTGATATCGGCTCTATTTTCTTTATTTTTTCATAGTTCAATCCGAATTTTTTGCAATATTTGGGGTTGTTTTTGAGATCAACTAGTCCCATATAGTCATCTGGAGCATGCGCAGGGACAGAATATACAACACCTGTACATGATTCGACATCAACAAAAGTTGCAGGAAGCACGGGTAAGATTCTTTTTTCAATAGGTGATTTTGCCTCTTTACCAACAATTTCTTTGCCTTTGAAGCTCTTTAAAATCGATATCCTGTGTGCTTGATATTTTAATTTTTCATATCCTTTTTTGGAGATATACCAAATTTCATTTTTTGTTTTTGCTTTAACATATTCCTCATCTGGATTGACCCATAGGTTCGTTACACCGAATATAGTTTCTGGTCTAAGTGTACAAGCAATGAGAAATCCATCTTCAAAGGGAAATTTTATTGCCGTGAATGTTTGTATACTCGTGTCAAGAACATCACCATCTTTTATATCGTCTTCACCTACAGCGTTTTTACATTTAAGGCAATACTGTACAGGGTGTTTACCTTTTTTTATTAAGCCCATTTTCTTCAACACCTTAAACTGCCATGATATAAATTTGTTGTAATCTTCATCACCTGTGGTGAAGGACCTTCTCCAATCTATTGAAAATCCCAGTGATTTAAAATCACTGCTTATTACATTGGAGAAAAAATTTGCAACTTTCCACGGGTCTGTAAATTCACTTACAATTTTTTCTATTTCTTTTGGTTTTCCTTTTTTGTATAATCCTACATAATCTTTGTATAGTTTTATGGTCTTTTCATCACCCTCTTTTATTTTTTTAGAAACTGCGAGTATCGGGGTCCCTGTAATGTGAAATGCCATTGGCCACAGAGCATTAAACCCTTGCATCCTCTTATATCTTATCCAAACATCAGCTATGGTATATGTTCTTCCATGACCGATGTGTAAAGGTCCTGAACAATAAGGATAAGGAACAGTCATGAATATTTTCTTTTTTCTATTTCTTTCCGCTTCAAATATCCCAGACTCCCACCATCTCCTCTGCCATTTTTTTTCTATTTGTTTTGTATCCATAGTTAATATCTAGTTTTCAATCTTTCTTATTTCAGATTGTTTTATTGCTTTTTCAACCAGATTTTTAATTCTTAGTCCAGACTCTAACTTTTTTACTAATTCTTCTTTGCTCTTTGTTGCTGGGTTTGTTCCAATCATGTAGGAACAGCAGTCCTGATATGGTCTTATCGAAATGTCGTATGTTCCTAGCTTTTCAGCAAGTTTCACTATTTCCATTTTATTGAGTCCTATCAAAGGTCTGAAAATAGGCAACGTTGCGACAGAATTTATTGTGTTTATATTCTCCAAAGTTTGGCTTGCAACCTGCCCTAAACTTTCGCCTGTCACAATTCCTAGAGCATTCTCTTTCCTTGCGATCTGCTCTGCAATTCTTATCATGAATCTTCTGTAAAGAATCATTCTATATTTGCTGGGAATTTTTGATATGATCTTTTTTTGAACGTCTGAAAATGGAATTAAATAAACTTTGGATTCGTTTTGGTACAGGTTCAACAAACGAACTATGTCTTCTATCTTATCTGGTTTTCCGAGGGTTTCATTAAAAAAATGTACAAAAATGACTTCACAGCCTCTTTTCATCATCATCCAACTTGCAACAGGAGAATCTATGCCCCCGGATAGGAGGGAAACAACTTTCCCACTTGAGCCAATTGGCAAGCCGCTGAGACCTTCTATTTTTTCGAAATAAATAAAAGATTTGTTTTTGTGGACGTCTACATAAACAGTAATATCTGGGTTATTTAATTTCACACGCACTAAAAACTTTTTGGATATCTCTTCACCGAGCTTTTCATTAAGTTCCATTGACGTTAAATTAAATTTTTTGTAGGATCTTCTTGCATCGACTTTCATTGTTTTTGCTCCTTTCTCTTCCCACACCTTCTCAAATGTTTCCAACACTGTTTTTTTAATTTCTTCGAATGATGTGTTACAAGAAAATGCAGGAGAGAAATTCGCAATTCCAAACACATTTTTTAATTTGGTTTTTATTTTTTCTCTGTCTGTTTTTTCGTTGAGCTTTATGAAAATTTTTGACGAGTCTATTGTTATGGAATCGTAACTAACATCTTTTAGTGCTTTTTTTATATTCGTTATTAATTTTCTCTCAAAAAATTTCTTGTTTTTACCTTTAAGCCCTATTTCAGAGTATCTAACAATGAAAAAATTTTCTTCCATATCAATCATATATTATTTTAAAGTCTTTAAACTCGCCTTTATATTCTTCCCAATTAACATCGATTTTTTCGACAATTGCTCCAGGAGGTCCTTCTTTACAAAATTCTATCATTTTTTCTATTTTTTCTTTATCGCCTTCAAACACCGCCTCAACTCTACCATCAGGAAGGTTTCTCACAAAACCATTAATACCAAGTAACAATGCTAAGTCTCTCGTATTAGCTCTGAAAAAAACTCCCTGAACTTTCCCTGAAACAAAAACGTGGCATCTTGCCTTCATGAATTCTTTTTAATGTTTCAGATTAAAATTATTTCATGTTTAGCGACGAGGAGATAGTTAAGAAAGTTCTTGAAGTTTCTGGATTTTCCGGGCTAAACCCCGTTCAAAACTTGGCGCTGAAGAAAGGAGTTTTAAGTAAAAAAAATATGGTGGTGGCAGCACCCACAGCTAGTGGCAAGACGCTTATATCAGAAATGGCGGCAATTAAAACTATACTTCAGGGGAAAAAAGTTGTTTATATTGTTCCATTAAGGGCTTTAGCGACGGAAAAATATGAAGAATTCAAGAAAAAATACGAGCCATTGGGTGTTAAAGTTGCTGTTAGCATCGGTGATTACGATTCAAATGATCCTTGGTTAGCACGCTATGATTGGATAATAATAACATCAGAAAAGCTCGATTCTTTGTTGAGACACGGCATTAATTGGGTTGAAAACATAGGACTTGTTGTTGCGGATGAGGTTCATTTACTGGATTCTCCTGAAAGGGGACCTACATTAGAGGTTATTCTGACACGAATAAATCAAGTGGCAAATCCTAGAATAATTGCATTGTCAGCAACGATAAACAATTATGAAGAACTTGCAAAATGGCTCGATGCTGAAGCGATAAAATCTGATTTTAGGCCAGTAAAACTATACAAAGGGTTGTGTTACAAAAATGTTATTGACTTTGTTCATGAAAAAAAGGTGCTTCTCAATGGAGACGATCCTCTGATGGAAATAGTTGATAAAACACTTTCCATGGGCAAGCAAGCACTTGTTTTTGCTTCAACAAGAAAGGGTGCAGAATCTATAGCAGAAAAAATTGGAAAACATATAAAGGACAATTTGAATGAAAATGATTTGAACACGTTAAAGAAAATTTCAGATGAAATTTTACACTCACTTGAACACCCAACAAAACAATGTGAGAGACTCGCAAGATGTGTTGAAATGGGTGTGGCCTTTCATCATGCGGGTGAAACCAACAAACAAAGAAAAATACTGGAAGATTCTTTCAGGTCGGGTATAATAAAGGTGATAACAGCTACACCCACGCTTGCATTTGGGCTTAATTTACCTGCTCACACGGTTATCATAAAGGACATAAAAAGATTTGCACCTTTTAAGGGAATGGACTATCTTCCTGTTCTTGAAATTCATCAGATGTTAGGAAGGTGCGGGAGACCAAAATATGATAAAGAGGGTCAAGGCATAATTCTAGCCAAAAATCAAGCAGAAGCAGAGTACGCTTGGGAAAATTATATCCTTGGTGAGCCAGAAAAAATATATTCAAAACTTGGTGTGGAGCCTGTTCTGAGAGTGCATGTTCTTGCTCTTATAGCTTCTGGTGTGACAACATCTAAAAAGGACTTAATGGAATTTTTTTCCAAAACTTTCTATGCATTTCAATACCGTGATATATCTCAGATAGAGAAAAAAATAGAAAAGATTATTATGCTCCTCAGGGATTTTGGTTTTATAACGACAGGATATATAGAGGAAACATCGGAATTTAAAAAAGCATCAGATATCATTGAACATGCTGATGAATTAAAGCCAACAAAAATAGGGAAGAGAGTCTCTGAACTTTATATAGACCCGTTAACTGCGAACCATCTTATAAAGAGTTTGGAGATAATTTCTGAAAGGCACATCAATGATTTTGGTTTGTTAAACATAATTTGCAGATGCTTGGAAATGAGACCATTACCAAGTCTGAATAAAAAGGATTTTGAATATCTAGATGAGTTGATGAACAAAGAAATGGATAATCTTTTAAACGTGCCAAGAGAATGGGACGTTGAATACGATGATTTTTTAAGATCGGTAAAACTTGCTTACGTTTTGTATAAATGGATAGAAGAAACAGGTGAAGATAAAATACTGGACGATTTTAACATGACTCCTGGTGAGTTGAGAGCCAGACTTGATAATGCTGACTGGTTGTTGTATGCAATACAGGAGTTAGCGCTCTTGTTAGGAAAAATGAAAATTCTGAAGGATATAAGAAAATTAAGATTGAGGTTGAAGTATGGTATAAAAGAAGAACTTTTACCTTTTGTAAAGTTAAAGGGTATAGGAAGAGTAAAAGCAAGGGTAATTTATAATTCTGGCATAAAAACGCTTAGTGAGCTTAGAAAAGTACCCTTAGAGAGTCTTGAAAAAATAGTCGGTCCCAAAACAGCAAGAAATATAAAAGAACAGCTTGGAGAATCTTGAAATCAAATTTAAGTAGTTAATTTAATTATCAAATGATGAAAGATTGGGATAATCTTTATAAGAGCAAAGGTATCATACAAAAGAAACCATCTAAATTTGTAATTGAAGCTGTAAACTTCTTTAAAGAACAGGGTTTAGAGAGAATTCTTGATTTAGGATGTGGTACGGGAAGGCATACTCTGTATCTTTTACAACAGAATTTCGAAGTCTATGCATGTGACTATTCAGAAAATGCATTAAGAATTGCGAAACAAATAGCTCCTAATGTTGAGTTTAGAAAATGTGACATGGCCTCATTGCCATATGAAAATAGTTTTTTCGATGGAATCTTGTGTCATTTTGTAATCCAACACGGAAAAATAAACAAAATTAAAAAAGCAATTTTTGAAATGCATAGAGTTTTAAAAAATGGGGGAATTTTGTATCTATCAGTTCCTTCAACAAAACATCCAGAGTATCTCACAGGAGAAGAAATAGAAAAGAACACAAAGATCAACATCGATGCAATAGATGGGAATGTGCCACACCATTATTTCACAATAAGTGAAATAAAAGAGTTATTTGGAAATTTTAAAATCTTAAAAATTGAGCATGTTGAATTTCCAAGCGAAAGGGATCCGAATAAAAAAGCAGCTGCGTATATATTATATGCTAAAAAGATTGACTACTAAGTACATTATTTTTCCAATCTGTTCATAATTTTGTATATAATGAGAGGAATCAATACTCCTATTATTGCTCCAACTGTTATGTCTATATACGTGTGAACTTCTAGTGCTATTCTGGAAATAGAAATAATAACAGGTATTATGAATATCCATAAAAATTTGCGCTTTCTCAAAATAAGAAACAATGATGTAAATACAAGAAAACCAGTAGCCGCATGGCCTGATGGGAATGAACTATCGGACGGGCAATAAGGGTCGCAATTTTCTTGACCTTCGAAAAAGCATGGTATACATGGTCTCTCTGTTGGAAATATGTTTTTTATGAAAAAAATTAGTGTGAATGTTATCAGTACACTTGGTAAATATATTTTTAAGAATTCTTTGAATTTTTTCTTTCTTTTTTCAGGAAGTTTATTACCTAACAAAAAATATATGAAGAGTAAACCAATGGATACCAATACCCAAACCTCTGGAGCCCCAAACACAGTTATGAAATACCATGGATTATTCATAAGTACACCTTAGAAGAGATGTTTTATATTTCATGTGATTTTCTAATAAATTATTCCTCGCTCATCTCTTCCAACAATTCTATCTCATCTGGCCTCAGCTTGTCTTTGACAGCCTGCAGTTTCTCTAAATCATCATCTGATATATAGTTTTCAAGGACATCTCCTTCTTCAATGTGTTTCCCAACCACCACATCTGGCATGGAAATAGCAGCTCTATCTCCTGTTTTTATTTCATTAACATTTTCCCCTCTTACTTGTATTTCTTTTATTCTACCAATAATTTCGCCGTTCTTCATTATTTTATATTCAGGTTTCACAGTTCCTTTTATTACTTCAACACCGAATATGGCTGGTTTTGATTGCCTAAATATACATCCTTTCAACACTTTCATTTTGCCGGGTCTTTGAACAGAACTCAGTAGGAATTCTTTTTCTTTTCTCACTTTCTCTTCCTTCCACTTTTCATAATCTTCTATTAATTTGTATATTACGTTGGACGAGAATATTTTTACATTGTTATCTCTGGCCAGATTTTTTATTTCATCCTGTACCCTTATACCAAAAGCGAATATTATCGGATTTTTTGTGTTTTTAACCTCCATTATGTCAAATTTGGTTACATTGCCCACTTTTGCCTTTTTTACCGGTACTATGCCCCTGAAGCTTTTTATAAGTGCTTCGAGGGAGCCTAATGTGTCCGCTTTCATTATCACACCCTCTGCGTCTTTGTCTATTTCAACTTCTTCTATTTCGCTCTGAATTTCTTTTATGGCTCTTTCTATCTGCTTTTCATCTCTCACTGCCCTTAGAGGCATACCTGCTATTACCTTCTCTAAGTTTGGTGCAGCTATTTTTATACCAGCTGCAGCAGACACACGATCAACCTGACGAAATTCCTTTTCTTCTTTCAAATCCCTAAGAGGATTTGGTTCAAGTAGCGCTTTAATTCTTGTTTTTATTATTTCTTCTCCTCCTATTATAAGGTGGTCGCCTTTCCTTATCTCACCATCGTAAAGAATCACATCAATTGTGATTCCAAGTCCTTTAAATTCTTTAACTTCAAGTACTGTTCCCTTTCCTTCTCCTGGTTTTATTTCTAATCTATCCTTTAGATATTTTTGTGCCAGACCTGCAAGTATTACAAGTAAATCCGAGATTCCCTCTCCAGTTATACTAGAAACAGGTACAACAGCAACTTGTTTTGAAAAATCCTTAACTCTATCATATCTTTCTGCTTCAAACCCTCTTATACTCAGTTCTCCTATTATTTTGTATATTTTTTCTTCTAGTTCTGCTATTGCCCTCTCACTTTGTTCCCTGTATGTATCTAAAAAACATGCATTTTTTTGTGCATGCCATCCAAATATTTTATCTATTTTAGTCGCAGCTACAATAAAGGGTGTTTTAAATTGTTTAAGAAAATTGAGGCTTTCATCCGTTTGCGGTCTAAATCCTTCGTTAACGTCAACGACGAGAATTGCAATATCAGCTATGCTCCCTCCTCTTTTTCTTAATGTTGTAAAAGCTTCATGACCTGGAGAATCAATAAACAGGAGCCCTGGTATACTCAATTCCACGTTGAATTTTTTCAGAAGATCTCCACAAAGGTTTTTTATTACATCAGCTGGTACAAAACTTGCAGAAATGTATTGTGTAATTAACCCTGGTTCTGCTTTTGCAACAGCGGTTCCCCTAATATAATCAAGAAGTGTTGTTTTACCATGATCTACATGTCCGAGTACGGACACTATTGGTTGCCTTGTTCTTTTTTCTTCCATTTCTCTCACTTTGTGGTATGTATTATATATCTTATTTTTTGATTAGTTTTATTATTATTTTTACTGAGAATGTACCACTTTTTTATAGTGAAAATAAAAAAGTTTAAAAAGTTTTTTATTAATTATAACTCATGCGTGGTGAAAAAAATATAATTTGGAAAATTATGGTATACTTTCTTGTGTTTTTCTTTATTATAACTACTAGCATATGGGTGCATGAATTGATTCACGTATATCAGCTTAGTAAAAATAACCAGCATGTTGATGAAGTATGTCTCATTGGCTGGAAAACAACCAAAGAGAGCAGCGCCGTTGGTTGGGTTAAATCACTGGTCCACAAGGAACTTGAAGAAAAGAAAATGGAAGACCACGCACTGCTCGTACAGGTTTTTTATGTAACTGCTACCGCGCTTTTTTTCACTAAGTTGGCTTGATTGTTGAGCTTTATATTAATTGAGCTCAATTATTAATTATGCTCGACATAAAGCTTATAAGAGAGAAGCCAGATGTAGTTATAAAAAATTTAAAATATAGAGGTGATAACGAAAAAATAAAATGGGTAAAGGACCTTGTAAAAATAGACGAAGAATACAGAAAATTGCTTTTTAAAGTTCAAAAAATGCGGCACGAAAGGAACGCCATTTCTCTTGAGATAAGCAAGATGAAAAAAGAGGGTAAAGATGTTAGTTTCAACGTAAAAGAAATGAAAAAACTAGGCGAAAAAATAAAATCCGCTGAGAAAAGAATGGAAAAATTGCAAGAAAAAATCCGATTCTACTTAATGCATCTTCCTAATCTACTTCACGAATCTGTGCCAAAAGGTAAAGATGAAGATGACAATGTAGAAATTAAAAAATGGGGTAAAATAAAGAAATTTGGTTTTGAACCGAAAAGTCATGTTGATATACTGAACGATCTTGATTTAGCGGATATAGAACGCGCTGGAAAAATATCTGGTGCAAGATTCTTCTTTTTGAAAAAAGAGCTTGTTTTAATGGAGCTCGCTCTTATACAATTTGCTATGGATATTCTGAGGAAGAGGGGATTTACTTCAATTGAACCTCCTTTCATGATTAGGAGAAAGGCATACGAAGGTGTGGTTGATTTAAAGGATTTTGAAGATGTAATATACAAAATAGAAGGCGAAGACCTGTATATGATAGCTACTGCTGAACATCCTATAGCATCCATGTATATGAACGAGGTTATTGATGAGAACTTACTACCCATTAAATTTGTAGGAATATCGCCGTGCTTTAGAAAGGAAGCAGGTTCGCACGGAAAGGATACCAAAGGCATTTTCAGAACCCACCAATTTAACAAGGTTGAGCAGTTTGTCTTTTCAAGACCCGAAGAAAGTTGGAAAGAATTTGATAGAGTAGTAAAGAACGCGGAAGAAATATTCCAAAAATTAGAGCTACCATACAGACTTGTTAATGTGTGCACAGGTGATATAGGTAGTGTAGCGGCCAAAAAGATAGACCTTGAAGTCTGGATGCCAGCACAGAAGAAATATAGAGAACTTGTGAGCTGTTCTAACTGCACTGATTATCAGGCTAGAAGATTGAATGTAAGGTATGGTATTGAAGGTGAAAAACCAAAAGGATTTGTTCACACTATTAACGGGACAGGCATTGCGACTGGCCGCGCTATTGTTGCAATTCTTGAAAATTACCAGAATGAGGACGGAAGCATAACAGTTCCCCATGCTCTTAGACAATACATGGGCGGGATAAAAAAGATAGGCAAGTAGAATTTTTTTCAAGAAACCAAAAAAATAAAAATTTTACTGTTAATACATACTCGTTGGGTTCAACGGAGGTGAAATCCATGGGTGATAGATACTATCTCACAAGAGAATGTGTATATTGTGGTGGAATAAACGAAAGCATTTATTACGCTCCAACGTGTGGAATCTTCACATTTGATTGCGAACACTGTGGTCGCGAAAATTTTATCACCGCTGAATTTGATGTTAAGGAATTGGAAGAAGTTACACTAGAAGATGTGGAAGAAGCTTTTTCAATGGCAACAAATGTTGATTGGAGCGAAAAAGATTTTAAAGAAATGTGTAGAGAATTTTATGAAAATTTGAGAAGAAGGGTAGAAAAACAACCTCAGGAATAGAAGGGATTAATTACTTATCAAGTCTTATGGGTTTTTCATTATTCTAATCTAAATCTCAGAATTCCTCCTATGCCTCCAAGTTCTTTTAACTGGGCACCTTTTTGTGTATCACTTGATATTAACTCCACCTCTGTTCCAACTTGCTCAGCCATTTTCTCCACTTCTTCTAACAAGTCTTCTTCTTTTATTTCCAAATCTTTACCGCATTTTGGACATTTCAATTTTTGCCCTTTCTTCAGAATTTTTTCCTCTTTAAAACCGCACTCGCAGGAAAGTTTTGCCTTTGTAAAATCGAATTCTTCTGAAATTAATAATACTTCGATGGCTCCCGCCCTTAATGCATCAATAACTTCTTTTATGCCGTAAACAGCAAGTCCTGAATCTTTGGCTAACTCGTCAAAAAATCTATCCAACAGTTTCTTTTCTTTGATAATGGATGCTTCAGATATTATTTCATCTGCTCTTTGGACGGTTTCTTTTAAACCATATTCACCTGAATAGGATGTGTCAACCACTCCTAATATTTTCTTTTTTAAGTTGGTTGGTAGAAAATCTTCATTTACCATTCTTTCTTTTATCGGGCCTGGCCCCCCGATTATTATACCTCTGAGATCCTCAATTTGATTAAACTGGTGCGATGCGACCTCACCCACCTGTTTTAGAAAATCAAAAAGAAGCCCCTCTCTTACACGAGCAAAACGTGCTGAGCTATTATGAACAACTATTCCGTTTGCAATGAAATTTTGGTTTGACGTGGATAAATCAACAGTATCTCTTTCTTCAATGGGAATTATTTCGGATATTTCAACAGGAAGGAGATTTATATTCATAATTTTTTTCAACTCTTCGTACAATTTTTTATAATTTTTTATTTCCGCTAAGATTGATTTTTTGAAAACAATTTTGCTCATCTTTCTTTCATCTCTGAAAAAGTTATTAACCTTTGGAAATTTTTGAAGATTAAGTCCATATTTGTATATAATTTCCCTTATTCTTGACTCCGGGATCAAAAGCTGTCTAACGCGACTCACATCTTTTTTTTCTTTTAAAAGTTTTTTGAGCTTGCTTGTTTTCTCAAAAGAAGAAAATCCTATCTCCCTGAAAAATATTTTTAAGGATTCTCTTTCTCCAATTCGAACAGTGAATCTATGTTTTTTATTATACGGGTTTCTTTTGTTGTCATACTCCATTACGGATGATAATACACCAAAACGAAGGAGTGATAGCTGTAATTCTTTCGCAAGGTGTTTATTATTTATTCCTAGAGCAACACATCTGTCCGATACGTAACCTTCTGCGTCAAAGAACCCTCTCAAGAATGACGCTAAAACTTTGTTTTTTGATTTTAGTATTTTCTTCGGTATAGAAGATTCGGTGGAATTTTTTATTTCAGGGAATTCATTTTTTAGAAAACTCACTAGTTCTTTCGAGTATGCCCTCAGAAGCAGATAATTCTTGTTTTTTCTTAGTTTTATTGTACATCTGACTTTAAGCAACCCTTGAATTTTTTTCTGATACTTTTTTGCTACATCTAAATCTTTTTCATGAAAACATATTTTATTTTCATCAAATGAGCCATCGCCCATGAAATATCCGATTATCTGGGCAAGGTCTTCATTTAAAATTCTTGGTAGTTTTATTTTTTTAGCAGGGGAACAATGCTTTCTCATGAAATTGTCAAAATTTATCCCCAATGCACCACATAGTTTTTTCAAGTGCCTGGTGTTTATATTTCTTTTACCAATTTCAATAGATGATATTTCTGTTTGCGTGAGACCGATTTCTTTGGCCAACTTTTTCTGATATCCAAATTTTTCTATTCGCCTACTTCTTAGAATATTTCTTCCTTCCAAATCTATTTTTACAATATTGTAGGAACTTTCAACATTCAATTCCTGTTCCCTTCCATTTACATTAATTTTTTCTGGTATTAGTAGTTTATCTCCTGCTTTCAAAAATTCTACAGGTTTCTCCTTTATCCCGTTATCTTCAACAAAGAATAGATGGTCTGATGATGCCTCTATTTCAAAGCGAGGTGCTTTTGTGATAATTTTAAACGTTTTTTTATTTGTTTCCCACTTATCTGTTATTCTGGAATTTGTAATGGAAAAGTCTGTGAAATTAACGCTTTTTAAAGACATCGGATTGTGGCAGTACTTTATTTTTATTATCTCACCATCGTCTTTCATGACTAACGTATCCTCTGATAAACATTGCCCACCTTTTTTTGTCTTTCCTGGTACAATGGACGTTAGATTTTTCAACACTTCGATCTTTTTTCCCTTTATTAAGCCAATGCTTGCTTCTGATTTATCTAGAACTATAACCCCATAAATTTCTTTCTCTTTGAGTAGATCTTTCAAAGGATCTAAAACAAAGGTTTGCCCACAAAAATAAACCTTCGTTTTAATGGGTTCTGGAGGCTCTAAGGCGAAAAGTTCTATGTCACTTTGCCCTTCTTTCTCGGCCACATTGCCACAGAAAATAACAAGTCCGTTTTTTGGTGTAGTTTTATATAATTTAAGATACTGTGATATCTTCTCTAAGGCAGAAGTAACGTTTTTTCTAACAGTTTTGCTTTTTATATTCTGCGCAGTAGACTGTTCTTGTCTTATTTGATTGGCGACTTTAACAATGCTATAACCAGCAGGAATATAAACACTAACCAATTCTGTGTGCTTCCCCCTTATTTGGCCAAGCTTTTTTATGAACTCTGCCAACTTTTTTCTTTTTATCTCGTTCATATTCACTCATTATTACATATAATTTAAAGAATGTTTGCTAAATTAAAATAATGCTTTATGCATTATATTTAAGGAATTTTATATGAGAGGTGTAATAATATATTATGGAGAGGGTTAAAACAGGGGTGCCTGGATTGGACGAGATAATGATGGGTGGTGTGCCCAGAAACCAGCTTATTCTTATAACAGGAACCTCTGGAACAGGAAAAACAATACTATCCAACCAATTCATATATAAAGGAATAACAGAATACAACGAAAACGGTGTTTATTTATCGTTCGAAGAGCCGGCAGATTATATAAGAGAAAATGTGAAAACATTCGGCTGGAACTTATCAAAATTAGAAAAGGAAGGTAAATTTTCCTTTATAAGATATGATCCATATAATATAGACGATGTTATAAGTGTTTTGGAATCGAGCATAAATGAAATAAATGCCAAGCGCGTTGTGATTGATTCTATATCTGCATTGGCTCTTTATGTAAGAGACCGTGCGGAATTGAGAAGAATGATATTTAACCTCTCACTAACCCTTAGAAAGCTTAACTGTACATCTTTCATAGTTTCTGAAATAGTTTACGGAAAACCTGGTTTATCTAGATATGGGGTTGAAGAGTTCGTTGCAGACGGTGTTGTGGTCATGTATTATGAAAGGTTGCAATCAAGTTTCATACGAGCTATACAGATTTGGAAATTAAGAGGTAGTAAACATTCAGAAAAACTCCACCCATACATAATAAATGACAATGGTATAACAATATATCCTGATCAGGAAGCATTTTTGAAAAGATAGTTGAATTATGATCAAACTTAAGGGTATTTTAAGAAAGAAGTTTATAAAAGAGCCTGTATCCTATCCGCATTTTTTGATAAAGGAACCTAAGATTATTTTTCCACTTCCTTACTCGAAACCTGGACCTAATGTGGATATAAAATATCCTTTGCTAGAGCCGTTTGTTTTTGCACATATAAAGTGGAACGAAAAAAAGAAATCACTTTTTTATGAAGTTATCGAGCCTAAGCTTTCAGATAAAGAGAAAAAAACACTCGAAAAAATAGAAAAAATCTTAACAGAAACCATTGATGTTAAGATGTCCGATTTAAAAAATAAAGACGAGGCCATAAGCTATATAGAAAAAAAATTCCGGAAAGTTTTGGAGGAAAACGACATTAAACTTTCGCCAGAGGAATACCTAAAAATAATGTATTATATCTACAGAGATTTTATCGGCCTCAATGAAATAGAACCACTCATGCATGATCCATACATAGAAGATATTGGTTGCTCTGGAATAGGAACTCCAATATACGTTGTTCACAGACGGTTTGGTTCGATGGAAACGAATATAGTTTACAATGATTTTGATTATCTAAACAATTTTGTGATAAAACTATCAGAGCGTTGTGGGAGATATATATCATATGCAACTCCTTTGTTAGACGGCACGCTTCCGGATGGGAGCAGAGTACAGGCGTCGATGGCAAAAGATGTAACAACAAAGGGACCAACATTTTCTATAAGAAAATTCAGAAGAAATCCATTTTCTCCCATAGATATAATTAATCTTAAGACAGCATCTACAGACCTCATGGCCTACATGTGGTTTTTAATAGAGCATGATTCATCGATGTTAATATGTGGTGGTGTTGCAACGGGAAAAACAACATTCTTGAACTGTCTAAGCATGTTTATTCCCCCAGAAGATAAAGTAATTTCAATAGAAGATACAAGAGAGATTAACATCCCTCATGAAAATTGGATTCCTGCAGTTACAAGAACAGGATTCGGAATGCCGGAAGGTGGTAAAAGATATGGGGAAATAAATCTATTTGATCTTTTAAAGGAAAGTTTTAGGATGAAGCCGGATTACGTGATAGTTGGTGAGGTTAGGGGTAAGGAAGCATATGTAATGTTTCAAGGTATAGCATCTGGACATCCATCACTAGGAACTATTCATGCAGGCTCTGTTGAAGATGTTATAAAGAGACTTTCAACCCCACCAATAGAATTATCGCCTTCTCTTATAGAAGCTCTCGATATAATTGTTATAATGACAAAGGCAAGAGAAAAAGGTGAATCTGCGAGGAGGGTTAAGGGTGTTTACGAAATACAAAACGTTGACGTGGAAACTAAAAAAGCGAGAACAATAAAAACATTTGAGTGGATTCCATCGACAGATACGTTTAAAAACAATCTTGCACAATCGCAAATTCTTAGAAAAATTTCATTTGAAACAGGCATACCATATAATAAAATACTTGAGGAGTTGAAAGACAGGGAAATGGTGTTAAAATGGATGATAAAATACAGTGTGACGCACTTCGAAGATGTTTATAAATTCATCAATATGTATTATAGGGAAAAGGAGAAACTAATGAAATGGATCAAAAATGACGTGCCGCCCACGCAATTACAAGTAAAGGCTGTCATGCAAGAGTTGGAATCTGCAACCGGGTTGAAAATGCTGAAATAGTTTTTTACATGCCTGGATGTGTCATGTGTATAAATGCAAGAAAGCCTGTGTTCATTAACGGCAATACAACTAATGTTATGATCATTATAAGATCCTGTATTGTGAACCCTAATACCTCTCCTCCTATTATATTTAGTATTGCCAACACTGCGAGCAACATTAGCGGCGCTGCCACCAACAAAGCTGTATAAATATCAGCGTACAAGGAAAGTGTTTTGAGATACTCCTCTCTTTTTATTTTATACTCAAAAAGTGCTTTCTCGGCCATCTGGTTTAAATATTTACTTAAATTACCACCTTTCTCTATCGTAGATGCTATTCCCTGCAGTATCTGAGTAAAATCTGCTGATGGGGTTCTTTCCGCCACGTTCTCTATTGCTTTCACCGAACTCATACCGAATTCCTTAATATTTCTTACTATCAGGCTTGCTTGTTGGGATATCGCGGGGTATTCCTCAAACCCTATTAATAATTCAAACATATGTTCAGGTGGTACCCCGGCAGATGCTATTGCGCTCATATGTGAAAGAGCAAACGGCAGCTCTAGTTCTATACCTCTTTTTAATGCATTCGATTTTTCTATCGGATAGATATAAAGAATTGTGAATGTTATCAAGGACGATGCAATAGAACTAAAAAATAAAAGATAGATAAATAAGTCAAGAGGTAATGTCAGAAACATGCTTAATACAAGTATTATGAGTGGTGTTACTATGAGTGCTATTAAGCTAAAGAAAAAACACATTGATATCCATGTTCTTAAGTTGACATTTATATTAGATGACTTTATATATGGAGCAAGATATTGAAAACTCTTTTCATATCTGTCAAAAACCCACCCAAAGAGTGCTGTTGCTGTTCTTTTATAATCAAAGTTCATTATTTATTATTTTGTTACATGGTATAAAGAATTCTACTAGTCTATACATTACTTTTCTCTAACTATTCCTCTATGTCTAGCACAGGCGGGGCATGCGTACATTTTTCTTAGAGAAAGGGATATACTTCTTTTCAAACCCAATTCCTTTCTAAGCAGAGGGTCTGTTATTCTAAATCCCCTTCTTACGGGAAATGTTTTGTACCTAGGTACTTTTCTGCCACAAAAACTGCAAGTAATCATGGCTTCTTTTCCTCTTTTCTTTGTATGACTCCACCCTCTTTTATAAAATCCTTTGCTCATTTACATCACTTATGCTCTTTATGAACGGGTCTCAGTTGTTTGGATTTGCATCTTCTACATTTTATTTTGCCCGCCCTTATTTTTATAAGATCTCCTCTTATTTTTGCTCCGCAATTCATACATATGAATACCCTGTGAAAAAGTCTATCTTCTGCTTCAGGAAATCTTTGCTTTGGCATAAAATACTTTATTTTAGGTAAATTTAAATAGATGATGTATGATAAGTGGAATAGTTCTTATAGATAAGCCTGCAGATTTAACTTCAGGGGAAGTTGTTAGGAGGGTGAAGAAGATATTGGGTGTTAAAAAGGCGGGACACTCCGGAACATTAGACCCAAAGGCTACAGGTGTTCTTTTAATAGCTATAAATGAAGCTACCAAAGCTATGCCGTTTTTTGCAAAGCTTAGTAAAGAATACATAGGCAAAATAACCCTCCATAAAGATGTAGATGAAGAAAAAATTTTAAATGCCGCTAGTAAATTTGTCGGAAAAATAAGGCAGGTCCCACCGAAAAAATCAGCTGTTAAAAGGGTTGAAAGAACACGAACTGTGTATTCTTTTGAAATTAAAAGGATAGAAGGCAGACTTGTTTCCTTCAAAATAAAATGTGAAGCCGGGACATATATAAGAAAAATTGCATATGATTTCGGTAGATATCTTGGATGCGGTGCGCATCTTTCCGAACTCAGAAGAGTAAAAATAGGTGACTTTTCTGAAAACGAGTCTGTTGGTTTAGAAGAATTAAACAGGACGCATGTTATACTATTGGAAGAAGCACTCGGGCGGGTAAATATAAAGAAGGTTTATGTTAAGTATTTAGCCATTAAAAAAATAAGAAACGGAATTCCTCTTCTGATAGACGATATAGAAAAATACGACGAAAGTATAAAGATTAACGAACTTATCGGTGTGTATTTAAAAAACAAGATAATAGCTATAGGAATTGCTGTACAAAGTTTTGATAATATCGACAAAAGAAAGCTTTTGATAAAGATAAAGAGAGTTTTTAAAACTGATGATTAAATTATATAATACGCAGGGATGGCAGAGTGGCTATGCAGCGGCCTGCAGAGCCGTGTACGGGGGTTCAAATCCCCCTCCCTGCTTTTTGGATTAATTTCTTTAACAATTTATTTTAACACAATCTATATTAACTATGGTATTTGAAAGGTTGAAAGGAAAAAAGAAAACACAGTTCTACTTTTTTTCAGGAAAAGGCGGTGTAGGTAAAACCTCAATGTCTGCAGCCACGGCGCTGTATTTTGCTAAGAAAGGTAAAAAAGTTTTGATAATATCAACAGATCCTGCTCATTCTCTTTCAGATTCATTTGAAGAAAAAATAGGTGGAGAAATAAAGAAGTTAAGAAAAAACCTCTTCGCGGTTGAAATAGACCCAAAAAAAGCGATGCAGGAGTATAAGGAAAAAATAATGGGTCATATAGAGAAGGTTGATTATTTAAAGGACCTTGGCCTGGAAGAGACATTCGGTGTTGCTGACATGAGCCCCGGTATAGATGAGGTTGCTGCTTTTGATAAATTTCTCCAATACATGCATTCTGGTGATTATGATGTGATAATTTTTGATACAGCTCCTACGGGCCACGCACTAAGATTTCTTTCATTGCCCGATGTTCTGGATTCCTGGGTAGGAAAAATCATAAGCATAAGGATGAAGCTTGCTGGTCTTGCGAGTATGATAAAGAAATTTTTGCCATTTACGAAAGATGATGAGCAACCAAGTATAGGAACAGAGCAACTGGAAGCGATGAAAAAGAGAATAGAGGACGCAAAAAAGATACTTACTGACAAAAATAAAACTCACTTTTGGATTGTAACTATACCTGAACAAATGTCTATATACGAGTCAGAGCGTGCAAGAAAAATGCTCGAAAGTTATGGGATAGATATAACTGGTGTAATTGTAAATCAACTTATACCTGAAAATAAATGTGAGTTTTGTCAAGCCAGAAGAGAGATGCAACAGGAGAACCTAAAGTTAATACATGAAAAATTTTCTGATGTGAAAATAAAAGAAATACCACTATTCAAACACGAAGTTAAGGGATATGATAAGTTAGAAATAATAGGTAAAATGCTTTTTGAAAAATGATTTCTAAAGATAAGATTGCAAAATATGAAACTATTTTCTTAAAATACCAAAGATTCCCGCCACTATTCCTATCAGACCTATAATAAGACCTATGAATGTAATCATAGATATAAGCGACATCACTATTACTAGTGATCCGCCAACCGTATTTTTGCCTTTATAAATTAACACAGAACCCAATATTATTCCCAGACCAAATATTAAACTCAACATTATCAGCTCTAATGTCATGTTTGGACTAACTATTTCTACGAGCGTAAAGCCAAGAAAATCGGATGTTCTTAACACAGCACCATCTAGTATAACTAACAGTCCTGAAAGCAAAGACATTATAAAACCTATATTTTTCTTTTCATTACCTGATTCGCCAGTCTCTGTGAGTGTAGATATCCCTGCTTCTCTAAATGCCTCTTCTATTTCATTTTCATACCATCCTTGATTAATTAAGAGCGATTTTATCTGATCTTTAGAGTAACCATAGTTGTTTGCTTTTATAATATAGTCAACGAGTCTTGGGTCTGCCATATTTTATATTTTGATCGCCGAGTTTAAATTATGACAGTATTCATAAA
>CAYYWW010000016.1:0-20168 GCA_964475515.1 uncultured archaeon
AATCAACAACTAATCCCCCTGTGGGTTTGACGAAGCCTTCTTTCAGCATCTCTAGGTATAATCCAAAGTTTTTTGGTTTAAACATTCCTGAAAGATTTTCTTGATTACAATCCTGAGATGTTGTAAAAATCCATGGAAGGTGTTGAGGAAATTGTCATAGTGGCTGGCGTGACAGACATGTTGGTAAAGGTTCGCGTTAAAGACATAGACGAGCTAAATGATTTTGTTATCAGAAAATTGAGAAGTATGTATGGAGCGGATAAAATAGAAACAATGTAGCTTCCGCATTGTGATTTTTCAAATGATTGCCCATCACACATACCTTTCGTGCTCTATCATGCACACAGTTTAATTACAAAGTAATTTATTTTTTATAGAACAATTATTATTATATGATTAAAAGAATAGGAAATAACATTGTTCTCTTAAAACTTTCTGATTCTGATTCTAATATATATATAATAGATGATGTTGCTGTTGATTCCGGGACAGGATTTAATTTTAGCCGATTGTACACGCTTTTAAAGGTCCTTAAGAAGTCAGTGGCAGATATAAAACAAGTAATAAATACGCACGGCCATTTCGACCATATAGGCGGCAACGGATATTTCATTAACGCCAAAGTCGCTATACACGAGAATGACGCAGATATCATAGAAACCGGTGATATTGAAAGAAGCGTTGCTGATTTCTTTGACGGCAAGCTTAAACCAAGAACAGTAGATATGAAACTAAAAGAGGGGGATGTCCTGAATATCGGAGGTATGGAACTAGAGGTTATACACACACCAGGGCATACGCCAGGATCTATATGTTTGTATAACAGAAAAGACGGTATACTTTTCACAGGAGATACAATATTTGCGAATGGTGTGGGCAGGACCGACTTGCCAGGTGGCGATCCAAATGCTTTGAGGGAATCAATCGAAAAATTGAAGAAACTCGATGTGAAAATAATACTTCCTGGCCATGGAGAACCTGTCCTCGAAAACGCAAAAAATGTAATAGAAAATGCTGCAGAAATGGCGGATTATATGTAATTATAACATTTCCAACATCTTCTCTACCCTTGCCGTTATTTCTGCAATTTCCTCTGATACAATCCTGTGTTGTCTTTCCAAAATGTCAAGATAATTCACATAAAATTCCTCGAATTCTTCATCACTCATTCTTTTTATACTTTCACCTAACATATCTAACAGTCTGTACGCTACGCTGCGTTCTTCCACCAGAAGGTCGTAAGGTAGGCGGAAGGGTCTTCCCTGCTTTTTTGATTCAAATATTTCTTCCGGAAGATCCTGAATTAACATAAAAATCCTGTATCTTGTGGCTTCTTCGTTAATATCAAACGCATCTTCAATGATACTTTTTATTTCTCTTTCAAGCGATACATAATCCATAAAAATCATTTGAGGAAAAGAAATAAAATTGTTTAGTGTCTAAGTGGAACGAAAACACATCCACCATAATTTTTTCTTTCTAAACATCCTTTAATTTTTCTGGCAACTATGAGATTTTGGAAGAATGAATCACCTAATGGGCCCATTATTATACCACCTTCTTTTAACTGCTCTATTAAAGGTTTGGGAAAATCTTCTGTAGCACAGGTTAAAATGATCTTGTCATACGGCGCTTCTTTTTCATACCCTTTGCTACCATCACCAACTATTACTTCAACATTTTTTATTCCAGCTTTCTTTAGATTTTCTTTGGCAAAATCTGCTAATTCAGGATCCAGCTCTATTGTATATACCTTATTGACAAGTTTGGATAATATCGCTGCTTGATACCCAGAACCAGCGCCTATTTCGAGAACTTTATCTGTTTTTTGTGGTTCTAACAGTTCAGTCATTATCGCAACCATATGAGGAGCAGAAATTGTCTGCCCACGGCCTATTGGAAGTGGATAATCAGCGTATGCATGTATTCTATGCTCTTTCGGAACGAAGACGCTTCTATCAACAGATTTGAACGCTTTTATGATCCTAGGTGTTTTCAGGTACCCTTCATTTATTAAATTTCTTACAAGCCAGTCTTTATCTCCCATATAAAGGATTGAAAAATAAAATTAAATATGAAATACGATCTTTGTATAAGGATAACCGAAGAATCCGATATAAAAAACGCATTAATTACAGCAAAAAGGCTTGGTTGGGGCGGGGTTGGTATCCTAACCCCCCAGAGAAAATTTTTTAACTTAAAAGAAAAGTTTTCGAGTAAAAATGAAGATATAGACGTTGTTTTCGGTGTTTATATCAAAGCGAAAAACACAAGAGACATCCGCAGATTAGTGAGAAAAATAAGAATGAAAACTGAAATTGTCGCTGTTGAGGGAAACGGTTTGGATACATCAAGGGCTGCTTTGGAAACCCGAGAGGTTGATATTTTATTTCTGCCGTGGAAAGATGGGAAAGAATGTATGAATTACATAATGGCTCGATTAGCAACAAAAAACAACGTTTCAATAGCTTTTAATTTTAATGACGTTTTACACTCGCATGGTCGCTCAAGAACAATAGTATTTTCAAATATGTTGTCTGCTGCCAAACTTGTCCGAAAATTCAAATCACCTTTTGTAATAACTTCTGGGGCACAGTCTCCATGGGATATACGATCACCATCCGATTTGATAGCATTTGGAAGAGTGCTTGGGTTCGGAGACCCAGAAATAAAAAAAGCAATGTCAGACCACATTATAAAAGAAAATAGAAAAAGACTTTCTGATAAATGGATCATGCCGGGCGTGGAAATAGAGAAATAAAGAACCGCTTTAATTTATTTATTTCTTCAATCCTACCTTATTTTATGAGAATCTCCATATTCTCCGATCTTCACTTAGGATTTGGGCGTGGAACGGAGAGGGAAAACGATTGCTTCGATGCCTTCGAAGAGGCATTAGAAAAAAGTTTAGATGCTGATTTAATTTTAATACCAGGTGATATATTTGATATTAAAAACCCATCTACAGAAACAATGGCAAAAGCAATGGAACTGCTTCTGAATATGATTATCATAAAAAATGATGTAAAGCTTGTTTCAGGGATAGGTAAAGACATAAGCAGACTCTCACCAGTTAATACATTTGGAATACCTATTATAGCATTGCATGGCAACCATGAAAGAAAAGCTAAGGGCCTAATAAATCCTGTTCAGGCAATGGAAAAAGCAGGATTTCTTATACATCTCCATTGCAATGGTGTTGTTCTTGAAAAAAATGGTGAGAGAGTTGCTGTACAGGGTATAAGCTCTGTGCCAGATAAGTATTTTACTGAGATTTTAAAGGAGTGGAATCCCAAGCCAGTTGAAGGATGCTTTAATATTTTTATGCTTCACCAGATACTGGGTGAATTTTTTGGGTCACCTGATAGCCTCAAAACAAGCTCCTTGCCACCTGGATTTGATTTATATATCGATGGTGACATACACAAACCTCAGCAATCTACAATAAATGGCAAACCACTTATAATAGCAGGCTCTCTTATACCCACTCAACTAAGTGAGGATGATACAGGACCTAGGGGTGTTTGGTTTATAGACACGGAAACAAGTAGTATTAGGTTTGTTCGTCTTGAAAACCAGAGGAAATTTTATTTTGAAAAATTCGAAAAGGCAGACAAAGAAGCTATTGAAAAAAGGATAACTGAAATAATTTCGCGAGGACACAAGAAAAAACCAATTATAAGAATAAAAGTAGATGATAAACTAGAATGGGAAAAAGAAATAAAGGCAAAATATGACGATAAAGCAATAATATCATTTAAACAGATACTCAAGGAGGAAGATGAAATAAGAGCAAAAACACTGGAAGAGCATAAACTTTCTGTTCAGGAGCTGGCCAAGAAATTACTCAGAGAGAATCTAGAAAAATTTAACTTAAACCCGAAAGTGTTTGAAACGGTTTTTGAGCTCATAACAGAGGGAAAAAATGAAGATGCGCTTTCTTTTTTAAAAAGCTCTGTTAATAAGAGCGTAATTAATGCGAAATCCGAAAAAGCAGACCATACAAAGCAAGATAAAAAAATAAAAGAAGTAGAACCCCACGATGACAACAAGGAAAGAACCGAACATAAAACTGTCTCTGGAGATTTGGTCAGCAATATGAATTTTGACAAAAATTTGAAAAAACTAGAGGAAAAACCAGATAAACGAGGTTTAGAGAGATTCTTCTGAGCACTCAATCAAAAAGCCCTTTTTCTTTTATGGCAGATGGACTCCCACCTGCGTGCCAGCTTAATCTTGGCCTTATCTGTACAGCATACATTCTTTCTGAATTATCGTCGAGAATTATAGCAGTTCCCTTTTGTCTCGGTAAAGAGTTTATTAACTCTTGAATGTCTTCGAGAACATAGGTTTGCATTATTGATCTTAAGGATTCTAAGTCCGATCTTGCCGTCAGCCTGTGAGAAATTATCAGATCCGCCTGTGCTAAAGCCTCCTGATGAAGTTTGTTTGGCATTTGCGTTATCATTAATATCGATATGCCGGGTTCCCTACCTTCTTTTACAAGTGTAAGCAACGGCTCGGATGCAGCAGTTTGACCCTCCGCAGGAAGAAACTGATGGCATTCATCTATAACGAACCATATCATTGGTATTGTTTTTCTCTTCTCACCTGTCATCACTTCGAATTCTTCCATTTTTCTTGCTTTCAATCTTTCATTAAAGGCCCTCCTTGCAAGAAGTCCTACAATCATACTTCTAACACCCCAACCAGCCGCAACCCTCATGTAATGTGAGATATCAAGGACAGAGATTTTTCCTGGTTGAAATATATCGAGAATAGAAGTGCCTTTTTCTCCAAAAACTCCCCAATCTTTTGCCATGAGGAATCTATTTACTATTGCGTCTTTAACTTTCTGCTCTATTTTATTGTCAGCTTCCACCTCGGCTATTATATCATCTATATTATAGATTTTTTTCTTTTTTCGCACGTTTTTAACCGCGCGCTCTATTGCTATGCCGTGTTCATCTAAAAGAGAAAAACCAAAAGTTAGAAGCCAATCTTCAGCTGATATCTCGTTGCATGGTATAATGAATGGAATGGGTTTTATGCCAACGTCTTCGTAATATTTTGTATGTATTTTTGGAACAAAAAACCGCAAATCAAAAGCCTTTGGTTTCATATTCCATTTTTTTAGAAGGTCGAGCTCTTTTGTGTTTTTATATTTCATGCTCCAGTATATGCCCATAGTGTCTATGAGAATTATTGATAGATTCTGTTTTATATCATCTGGTAGCGCTACCATTTCCTCTGCTATGACGGCACCTGTGTAACTATTATGACAAACAATACCTCCAAACCCTGCGATGAAATTGTTAGTTTCAGGGACTGTTAAATCATAAACCCACCCGTCTAAAAATTCTTCTCTTATTTCAATTATTTTGTCCCAAAAAATGTCAGATTCTGCAAGATTACTTAAAAGAGTTATATTTTTATGTGAAATTTCGAGAATGTTTTTCACCATCTCTTTAACTATCTCAATAATTCTCTTTTTATGAACATTTGATTTCAAAATTCCCTTTCCTTTATACTTAAGGTTCAGTCTTTCTATAATATTTTTCCATTTAATCGAGGTCTCTTCAATTAGCTGTTCAACCGTTTCTATATCACCAGTCTCAAGAAGTTTTTTGTAAGTTTTTTCTATTTTAAGTAAGCGAGTGTTCATTTTTTTCACTATTTTCCCTAAGAATTTTCTCGAAGGGTTGTACTTTCCATCTTCGTAAGATTTTATAACCTGCTTGTATTTATGTAGTTCACGTGCTTTTAGTCCGAGTATAGTCCTTGTGTTCTTTATAAGTTTCCCTACATTTGGTATAATGTCTATATTTGGGTTATGTTTTGTTTTTATGTGAGTTTTCAAAATCTTAGATTTTCTCTGGTTATAAAATCCGATGTGCTTTTCAAACGACTTTAGATTCCGGGACCCGTAAATTTCTAAAATAAAATATCTGCGCTTGATTTTCTTTTTTGTGTTAGCGGCATATTTTAATTTTCTTTTAATGTAAGGAAAAATACCGAACCTAAGAAGAAGCGTGGATAGTTGTAAGGCTATTTTTTCACTAGCTGTTGAGACTTCTATCAGAGGCGCGCTTTTTGAAACATACGCTTCACAATCAAAAAATACACGAAGAAAACTCTTTATAACCTTTTCATCCGATTTTAGTATAATTTCAGGAATGAATTTTTCTCTTGATTTTTTGCATATTTCATATCCGATCTGCGAAAGTATCTCCTCAAGCAGAAGAGAGTCAATATAACAACCACTTTTCATATCTGCAGGGATAACTCCAAATAGAGTATTTGAAACATTTTTGAATCTTTTTATTGTGCATGCATCGGTATTGGAAAAAATAAATCTACACGTGTTTTTCTTTTGTTCACAGCCTTCAGCAAGAATATATGCCATAAATTCCGCAAAGTTAACATCGATCGTTCTTGGAATCTTTATTGGTTTGGAATATAGTGATGTTCTTCTGTAATCATAGTTCAACTCTAATGCAAACGATCTACCCCTTTCTGTCAATTCGGCCGTTAAGGGACTGTTTGTATAAACCCTAACCAATCCCTCATTTTTTAGCTCGTCTACAGCTGACCAAACTTTATCACTGTTTATTTTTTTTGCTAATTTTGAGATCTTACATTTACCATTGAGCAAGTGTATTAGTACTTTTGATTTCACTCCGGATTTCATCTTTGTGGAAGGAATCCCTACGTTTAAAAAATTAAAATATGCATTTGAGTAGGAAGTTAATTTTCTTGGCAGAGCAATGTAGTCATTTAAGTTTAGCTCCTCTGCTTTTTTCCATTTTAAAGAACCAGTAAACGTGAGAAACGGATGCTCCTTTGTGACCACAATCTCTCTTCCAGAACGTGTTCTCATTTTTATTGCACGTTCTCTTATTTTCTTTTTATATATATGAGAAACCCTTCTTTTTTCAATTTTCATATCCTTGGTTAACGAAAGAACTTCTAATTTTCTTTTCAGTTTAACAAATTTTTCCTTTTCATTATCTATAATGATTTTTCCGTCCCTCTCAAATTCCTTAAATATATCTTCAATACAACGTATAGAGCCGTCGGGTAAAAAAACTGGAGTACTGGGTGTCATGCATTTACCAGATCCCCTCTTTCCGCACACTAGTACTATGTGAGGTCTCGCAAAATCCATGTGTATAGGGTTTGTCAAGTGAGCTTCTTCACCTTTGCCCACAATGTGTTTTCCAATAAAAGCAGTTCCCTTATCGCCGTATTTTTTCAAATCACTTCTATCGCGACCAATAATTATTTTTTCAACGGGCATGTTAATCAATTGTTTTTCAACACCTTGCCAATATAAACAGGCACACTTCTAATTAATTTATATATATAAGATTATTAATAAATTAAAGAGGTGATTTGATGACTATAGAGGAAGTCCTTAAAGATAAAGAGGCACTGTTGTTGAGGTTGCTCGAAATCTTAGAAGGAAAAGAGGCAAAAGCCAAACTTAATCTGGATGGAGTTGAGTTCAAAATTGGAAAATCAGCAGTGAAACTGCATGGGAAAATAGAAATAACATTTGTACCGTTAGAAAAGAAAGGTTAGTATGGAGCTGCTGAAGGGTGTATTAGAAGAGCTTTGTGGAAACATTCATTTCTTTATTTCTTTTGGCGAAAAACCAGCAGCAGAATTAAAATTTAAAGATAAGGATATAATAATCGAAATAAAAAATCCGTTATTAGCTGCAGAAGTAGCTGTGGAGGAAATTTTGGAAAATAGAAAAAATAGCAAGTTTGTAAAATACCTCGAGAAAATAAAGGACATGGGATATAAAATAAAGATAAAATACAAACTATTTGAAATTGATATATGATTTTTAAAGTATTAAATCTTCATTCAAATATATTAGAGGTGATTGATTATGGAGAATGTATTTGCTAAACTGCAAGAAAATATACAAAAGAGTGAGGTAAAACCACTGTTTGCTGATGAAGTCGTTGTCATGAGAAACATAAAAGCAAGAAAAAACAAAAAAGGGGAGTATGAGAAAGAAGGACATTTTGCATTGGTTTTTGTTGATATGATGAATCAGCAGCCAATTGCGAAATTTATACTCTCTATATCAACAGTAAGAAGATTGCATGCAATACTGGGTAAGGAATTGGAGAAAATGAAAAGGGACCTTGAAAGCAAGGAGATGCCCAAAAAACCAGAAGTAAAACCAGCAGAAACAACGGAAACAACGGGATATATAGGATAAAGCAAGCAAGAAATGTAATAAAGAGAAGTGTGTGCATCTAATACCCCACAATACATTGTTTTGCAGCTGGAAACTTACTTCTTAATTTTAATAAAGTAGTAGATTAAAACAGAAAGTGAGATTAACAACAACATAAAGTTTTCTTTTAGGCCTGAAAACGATTCTGGATAACCACCTCTTAGATTTATTTTATCAAAATCTGTTAGCGAAGGATTCACAGACGATTGCCCATTCAGGTAAATTTTATGTGGCTTGAGATCAGATGCTGTTATTACTATGTTCAACTCCCTTTCTTCCCCAGAATCAAGTTCGAGTTCTAATGTTGTTTTACCATTTTCAGCGAACCTAACTCCAGAATATCCTGTCAGATTCAACTTTAATGTGTCTTTCTTCTCTTGAACGTTTCTAATTATCGCTTTTACTGTATATTCTCTGCCTATTACTGCTATGAGATCACTAACCTTCAATTCGCATATGGGGTGCTGGTACCATTTTCCATCCCCAGGAGCACAATAATAATTTTTTCCATTAAAATAATACCAATTATCAGAAGGATAACAAGTGCCGTTAAATACACAATCATTTTGTGAGTTGCAACATGCTTCACTTCCATCTATGTTGCTTAATCGATAGTATTCTCCACTATCATCTCCACAACAGTAAGGATTTGTTCCATTCTCAAAACTGAGAGCATCGAATAACCAATTATTGTTACTTTCTTTGCAACAATCTATATCATTATCATTTTTATCTCCAAAATCAACATCATAACAATGGTTATCAGGCGTATTGTTTGAGAACGGTGTTATATTCCAACCCTCTGTTATGCAATAATATGTCTGATTTTTGAGTGTGATTGACTCATTTCCTATTGTGTAATTACCCTCTATATTAACTATCTGTTCAAAAAAGTACGATTCGTTGTCACATGTTTTTATTATAGTAAAGGGATATTTGTTTGTTTTTTCTTTGGATACTATACAGCTTAAACCGTAATCTTCGTCGTAGATATGTTTCAAATTGATTAGATACGAGATATTTATTTGCTTTGGGGTTACGGATGCTGAATAATACTCAGTGACTGTAATGTTGGGCAGCATAAACTCGGAGACATTTATCTTTTCCGAAGCACTCCCCACACCTCCATTATCAATGATATTTTGGTATTCAGGCATACCACATACAAATTTTGAAGGGCATATCACCTCAACGTTGGTTATTTTTACACCACCAACGCCAGTATTAATAATTTTCCATTTAATTTCTTTTTCCTCTGGTTCCCAATCGTAATGTAAGAATGATCCGAGATTCTCAAAGGTTAAATCAGGTTTTGGGACTTCCACACTGATCGTGACTGAATCCTCAAGTTTTTTGGGGGTAGTATAAAAACCATATGTGTCCGTGTATTCAATTGATATACCAGCACTTTTTTGAAAGTTATCGGAATTGCAAGGTAAATTTAATTTCATTATTATAGTTGCTGTTTTATCTTGTTCTATAATTCCCGAAGCGAAGCTTGTTATCTTACAGTTTAAATCAGAGTCACAGACAGGATTAACATTGACATCAGCATCCCCAACACCAACATTTTTAACTTTCCAGATCAACGTTATTTCTTTATTTTCTCTGTCTAAAAATTCTTCCACTGGAGTTTCAGGTTTTTCTGTAATTTCCAGGACAGGGTCGATAACTGCAATTTTATATGTTTTCATGTTTTCAAAACCTTTGTAATCACTGGACATTGACCCTATTTTACATAAAGTACCACTTGTCGGACATACGTAATCAGGAGAATCACAAACAGCATTAATATAATCTATATAAAGCGTGTAGAAGCCAGCGTCTGTTGGTTTATCAAAAGTATATATTTCGTCTATTTTATTTTCACCTGAGGGATGCCAGTTTATATCACAACTCCATTTCAATCCAGAAGTTTCCTGTAAAAGGTCACTTCGGTATTTCATGGGAACAGGTACGCTTGGAGATGGACATCCGGCACATTTGTTATCTGTTTTTGTTTTAAATACAGAACCAGAATAAAGCCACGCAACTATACAAACCGGACCCGCGTTTGCATGGACACCATTACTGCATACGGATTCATAGGATGCTATATTTTTCAAAGACAGTTTTGTTCCGAGTCTACAGATGTACTTGTCACCCTTTAATACACAAGATGGTGAAAATTCAAGATTTGCTGTCGGGGATGTAGTTACTCTACCACCATGACTACATGGTGTTGACGTGCTACATTCACTTTTCACTTGAAAACCCGTTTTAAAAACCTGATCGTAAGAAACACCATTTAAATTATAAACTGCATGTAGGTTGTATGAGCCTGGAGATATCTCAGGTATTTTAAACTCACAATAATTTCTTCCATCTTCTATGTCATGCCAACCTTCGGTCCCAGAAATAGGATCGCAATCACTATTGGCAACATAGTTTCCTATTTTTAGGGTCATATGTGTGGATGCATCAGACGAGCTGAGACAACCAGCATTATAAGGATCAACAGGTATTGACGACAATGGACACGATTCTGAGATATCGTTTTTTATATAGAAATCAAATGGATTTTTCGGACAACCAGTAGATGAATCTATTTTTCCGTTTGAAACCGTACAACCCGGAGGTGTGTTTGGGCATTTGTCCTTATAGTCCAAAACCCCATCACCGTCGTCATCCACATAAACACAACGACCTCCCGAACACTCTTTATATGTGCCACAACTGTAGCACTTCCAGTTACCCAGCCTGCATTTTCTTTCTTGTTGACTACTGCAACAATCAGGTGCCCTTTGTCCATTGCTGTACTGATGAACAATTGAACCGATTTTATGTACACATGATGTAGAAGACTTTGCACAATATTTACCACCCGAATAATCTGCTCTGCAGTACCCTGATGAACACTCTGAGTTTAAAAAACACGGTTCACCAGGAGATTTTAAAACAGGCTGTCCATCTGGTGGTGGTATAGCACCAATTTCTTTAGCTATTATAACTGCAAAAAATATATTCAGCACGGCAAAGATGATTATAGTTTTGTTTTTCATTTCTCTCCACATTAAGATCTTTTAAGTAAAAGCGCAATGATCCCCATAATAACTATTATTATAATTAAATAAAATACCAATTTGATATCAATGAATTTATGTGATGAGGGAGTTATTGAGTTAATTCGTGAGCTTTGAAATTCACTCAAATTCACCGTAAAAGTAAATTGTTTTTTGCTTTCAATGTCATTTACTATCAACTCGTATACTCCCTTTTCCACATCAATAAATTCAAAGTTGGAACAATCATTTATTTTTCCCCCCTTTTCTTGTGTGGTTTTATCTTCTGTATTAAGAAGAATAACTTTAACCTCAGATGGTACATACATTCCTGAATTGTCTATAGAGCATATTTTTGCATTTAACACTTGATTCTCATACGTATAGTTTAAAGTAAATTTTTTTCCAAATACAAATTTATTCGAATCTATAGTGTAACAATACTCATCATATATTTTTCCACCTTCTGATTTCAAGGTTGAACATATCTCAAATTTTTTAAGTTCATGTTCTGTAGTAAACTCAAACGTGATAGGCTCTAGTATCAGATTTTCTTCATAAGAGAGTTTCGGGATAATTTTTTCTGACTCGAAAATTATTTTTTTAGAAAGCAAATCAGTTAGTTTTACACTACATTTTACATTTTTAACAACAGGTTTCGTGTAATGGTCAGGTGAAGCACCTATTAGTAAATATATTTTTCCAGTTTCATCTTCTTTAAAAAATGGTTTTGAGACGGCAAGTTTCCTTATCTTTGCTGTTTTGCCTTTAACAATAATCCTGCTCCTGTATAGAGACAAGGTATTGCCCTCTAAATTTTTTAATTCGAAACGCACAGCATATGCACTTGGTTCTAACGGTGCATTGAATGTTATGTCTACTTTATTTTCCCCGGTTTTCAATGAAACCGGGTATATCTTTTCCCAATCGTATGATTTACATGAAATATCATCCCACTCGCAAATACTAACAAACAATTTAGCTTCTGTTTCTGTTTCAGATAATATATAAACCTCTCCTTTAACCATAGAACCTGGATCTACTCCTACACCTATAGGTCCGGTTTCATTCTGTAAATGTGTTTTTGTTCTTAGTATTTTTGGTAGATTGTACGAAGAGCCGTTGCCTATTAGTTCAAAGGACCTATATCTTCCGGGAAGATGGATGTAGGGAATTCCGACTATTGGAGTTTTATCGGTGAGTAGAAAAACGTCTACTCTATATGTTCCTGCTTTGAGGTTGTTCAGCGCGTAGGAGAAAGGTATTTCTTTATGGCCTTTTGGAGGTAGATCTATATTTTTTATAGTTTTTTCATAAAAAATATTGTCACAATCAGAAGCTTGTGACGGATAAAAAGGCTCTTTACAACCCTGAACTACATCAATTACAAGGTACGCATTTGCTATTGGAAAATCTTCAAAGTTAGCGATATGAATTTTTGTTTTTATAACATCGCCGACAGAGTAGCTCTTGTTGAGATCAAACAAAATATCACCTGAATAAAATATAGAATCCGAGAAATTGGATGTTGCTATAACATTTTCTGATAGAAAAACGATATTTAATATAATGAATGCACATACAAATAATCTGCTATGCATATTTAATTTTTATTTGATGAGGTATATAAAATACCACTGCCGTGAGATTCAAATCCACAGAATGAGCAGAAGTTTCGATATAGTATTTCCAAAAAGAACAACCCTCTCAACAGGGATAACAAAATGTGCATTGGATGGGTAATCACCTTTTATGATTGGTTTTCCGTCAACCTCAAGTGTTTCATTGTTTGAATTTCTTAGTTCGATATAAAAATTATACGCTTCTATTCCGAGTAGCGTTTTTATTTGTTCGTTCGTGAGATTTAGTAGAAAAGCAACCTTTGTTTCATTTAACACATTTTCTTCTTTTGCAAGGCCTATAATCTCAACAGTTGATATGTTCCAGCTTTCTGGAACTCCCGGAGAACGTATTAAAGAATCCGAGATTAAAAGCGCTGTTCTTTCCATTCTGTTTATGTTTACATGTTCATTTGCCTGTGTGCTTGTATATTCTAACGTAAAAAGAAGAGTGATGACTACAATTATAAATATAACTACTGAAATTACGAAATCAAATGACCATATCTGGGATTTTTTCATTTTTATGTGTTGATGAATATCATCCCACCCCTGTTTTCAATAGTATTTACACCTGATACTAAAACACCGGTAACATTGTTTGTTAGAATTTTTTCCGAAACAGTGCCATAACTATGATTTAGAGTTATCATATTGGAGCTTATTGATAACTGGTATGGCAAATCCAGTATATTGTCAGGTAAAGTTAAATTTTGAATATAACCGTCACCTTCAAGATATGCTGTATTGATGGTGTTAGAGACAAGATTTATGATTTTCGATGACTCTAAATTAAACTGCAATGTTTCCACTTCTTCTGTTTTCACCCATGTTATTAGCAACGACACAGAAAGTATTATTAAAAACGAAGCGAATATGATCATAAATTCCAATGATACCTGAGCTTTCATATTAAGTTATTTAGTCAAGAAACATAAAATAATAATTATGAGAGGGTTTGTTCTATCGCTTGATGCCATATTTGCTGTATCAATTTTGTTGTTACTCACGACCTTTCTTTCTGGCTTAGGGTTTACTTATTCATCACCTGAACTACAATATGAAAGGCTTTATTACAATGCAAAAGATGTGTTAAGCGTAATGAAAAAAACAAAAATTTCTGATGTAAGGAATTACCCTATAGTGATGGAATATTTGAATAATGGTATAATTGAAGAAAAGGACATCAACAAAACCATAATTGAAATGATAGGAACTTTATGGGCAGAGGGTAATGTGACATATGCAAGAGATCTGTTTGAGGGAATATTTGAAAACATAACAGGCAATTCAAACTACGGGTATGAAATTTTGATAGACAATGAAAGCATATACAAAAGCAATAACAACAGCTATAATTATTTGTCGAGACTTGAAACAATAATAAGTGGTTATTCAAGAGGAAAGCCATTATCAGGCTATGTCGCGAGAGCCATGGCACTTGAGATAAAGAAAAATGATACGTTAATAGTTATGGGTGATGTTATATCCAGCTCTGTAAGAAGCCCGTGGGGCGGTAATAACAGAAACAAGGTTAATGTTACCTATCGTATAAACATCCCTGAAAATGCCACCATAAACAGCGCATCCGCGTTTATACAAACTGTGTGGATGGACAATAATTTTAAACTATATATAAATGGACAATTTGTTTATCAAGCAAGCGGGAGTGCAAAACTCGACGATATAGCAGAGTATTTGCATCCCGGAAACAATACAGCAAATATAGTAAGTAGATTTGGCTGGGGTGGCGATGAGGGAGGTGATGATGGTTCCACCCATTTCATCGTTTCATATAATACCACACAGTTTCAAACACATAGACCACAGAAGAGATTTTATTTTCAGAGGGTGGAATCTCAATGTTCTATACGATACAAAAAACCCATTTTTGTTATTAGCGACATAAACGCGTTAAAGGTCAGACTCAATCTTACACCAACTACACAAGTGAAAACCGTTACTCTTTATTTCAGGTGGAAAGGTCAGATATACACGATTGGTTCCAAGGCGCCTGTAAATGGGGTTGTTGAATGGAATGACAGTGAAATAAGACCTATCATAGAAGGAAATGATATAAGTTACACTGACCTAAAAGATAGATTTTTCTGGTTCATAGTTGATATTGATACGTATCATTCAAGAGAATATAGAAGTTACTGGAGAATAATAGACGACACAGACTCTTATGTTGAAGTTGATTATGATTATGAAACCCCATACTCTTACATAGATTTAAGCAAAGAAACAAACGTCGAAAGTTATTGGGGATGGGTTACTGAAGATTTTTACAGAAATATTATATGGGGTTTTAACGTACCTTCTGGGTCTATACCATTAGAGGCTAGATGGCAACTCGCGTGGATATGGTACGTCTATACAAACCCCGAACAAAAAGCAACAGCAAACGATGTTGTTCTTTATCATCATGATCCATATAATTCATCATCAGATCCATTTATAGAAGAATTCGTAAGATTTGGTTACTCTTCTAATATACCGGGAACCATGGAGACAGGAAATAATACGTTTGAGCTCAATTTTGGTTATAAGTACGCTGTCAGCCCTTTCAAATCTATAGGTTCTTACAAGGTTCTTGTTAAAAGCATAGTTGGTTATGGAGAGGTTTTCGAAAACGAGACTGCTGCAATAGAAGATGCTGAAAAGAGATTACAAGAATTTTTAGGGGAATTTATAGAAGCTACTAATATAGAAATTGATTCCCAATCAGTTGCCAATGTTCCTTCTATGTGGGGGCCAGCAAAACTTGAAATAAGGATATGGGTGTAAACTGTTTCTTTAGATACAAAAATTCCAAATTTATAGATTAAAATATTAAAAACAATATGTAACTATGAGTGAGCTTTGGGTAGAAAAATACAAACCAAAAACATTGAAGGAAATAGTAGCGCAGAAGAGAGCAGTGGAACAGACTTTGAATTTTGTCAGAAATTTTAAAAAGGGGAAAGCGTTGTTTCTCTACGGACCTACTGGCATCGGAAAGACGTCCATAGTTGAAGCATTGGCTAATGAAATGGGATATAACCTAATAAGACTCAACGCGAACGACAAAAGGACAGCAGAAGAAATAGAAAAAATAATAACAACTTCGAAAATGAAAGATCTTTTTCACAAAGGAAAGATAATTCTGATTGATGAGATGGAGGGTTTGTCGGGTGGCGATAGAGGAGCTGTTGGCGCCATAGTGAAACTCATAAAAGAATCAGAATTTCCTGTTTTTCTTGTAGGAAGTGACCCTTATTTGACAAAACTTAGAAGTTTAAGAAACCACTGCACTCTTGTGAAAATGTCAAAAATACCAACACCTTCTATAGAAAAACGATTAAGAGAGATTGTGCAAAAAGAGGGAATCGAAGTTGATGATTATGTTCTCAAAAGTCTTGCACGCTTTAGTCAGGGCGATTTGAGATCTGCCATAATGGACTTGCAGACTATAAGTGAGAATAAAAAATCAATAACAAGGCAAGATATGGAAGGGATTGGTTACAGAGACAGGGAATCAACTATTTTCGAAACATTACCATCTGTATTTAATTCAGGAAACATTAAGGCAGCAAGAAACGCTTTGGAAAATTCGGATAAAGACCCTGATGAACTGTTTTACTGGATAGAAAACAATGTTAAAGAAGAATTCTCGGGAGAAGAACTTAAAAAAGCATATGAAGTTGTTTCAAAGGCTGACATATTCAAAAATCTAGTGCTGAAACAAAGAAATTACAGATTTAGAATTTATATGCTGGATATTCTTGCTTCATTATCTATTATTAGAGGCTACAAGCATGGATTTGTTTCGTACAAACCGCCAAAGTATTTCATGGATTTGGCAAGGACAAGAATTAAAAGAGCATTCCTAGAAAATTTGTATAAAAAAATAGGAAATGTTACTCATTCTTCTGCAAGAGCAGTTAAAGAGAACTACGTCCCGTATCTTAAAATAATTCTGAAACAATCTAAGGACAAAGAAATAGAAGGGCTTGAGCTAACTGAAGAAGAAGTAGAATTTTTAATGAGTAGTTAATGACAATTTGCAATTTATATAATAAAATTAAATAAATGAAAACCCAAATAAATGAGAACCAGAGACACGACTAAGATATTTATTCAACTATTTCAGAATGTAAAAACGCATAAATCTGGTCTAAGTTATTTACTGGAATTATTTCGTCGCTTTCAAAGTACCTTGAGAAGTGTAACTCAACAGAACCATCGCTTTCTAAGATTGAACTCTTCTGAAGATGCAAAAAAAAAACAATAAACAGATTAAATGTGAAAGAGATGAGGTTAGATTTAAAATAATGGCTTACAGATTAGGTCTTATTTAAGTTATAGTGGGAATTTGTATGAACAAAAACCGCTTTATTAAAAATCACACAAACACTTGTCTCCTATTTTTATACCATGCTTTTTGCAGAATCCCGCTTTTGTTTCTATAACATATTTAGCAGGCCTTTCAGGTTTGAATCCAAAACAAAACCAAGAATTACACGGCTGTGCATTTTCTACTATCTCTACTATTTCAAAGTCTTTTGAAACAAAAATTATGTCTATCGGAAATTTCATATTTTTCATCCAAAATCGTGGTTTTTTCTCTTTTTCAAATATGAAAAGCATACCTTCTTCATCTCCGATTGTTTCACGATACATCAACCCCAATGATTTTTTAAATATATTGTCAGCTATCTGAACATCAATTGAGATTGTCTCCTCAGAGTTTACAAATTCAATTTTTCGTGTTTCGTAATCCCTCACAAAGAAAGAAACAATGGAAGAAATCAAAATCATTGGTATTACAAATATATACTCATTCATTTCCCGCTCACCTTTTTGATTTCCTTTTTGATTTTTTCTTCTTCTCTGTTTTAAACCCACCCAAGAGATATATAGTTACTATTAACAGTACCACTGCGAATAAGCTAATATATACATTATAGAGTGTTAACAATGCTATCGCTGTTGCTGGAAGAAAAAGTGTGAGAAATGAAATGCACACAGGACACTGCACAACAAAGAACTCAGCAACAACACTGGCAATGCTGCTTTCTACTGTACGTAATTGGCACATTTTTATTTCTTTTATATTGTATATTTGCAACGTCATAGCGACTCCGAAAAGAACAGAAAAAACTATATAAAGAATGAAATTGGGTGGTGTTATTGTCATGAACCACTCTTCTAAATTTCCTAATGATTGGATGTATGGATATAGAATAGCCATGGATATTGTCAAAAGCACACATAAAATAAAATAATTTTTTCTTTCTAGCACCATGAGGAGTTTTATGTTTCGCATTATATTTTATTTAGATTGGCTAATATTAAATATGACCTTTCTTTCTAAAGAGAGGAGAAGGGGTTCATCCAACAAGAGAAAACTAAAGGTAGGATTTTTTTCCTTTACATGCGATGAAGGTTGCATGGTAACTTTTATCGAAATTTTAAACAAGAAATTTTTTGAATGGAAGCCTTTTTTGGATATAAAGTACTGTAGACAATTAAAGAAAAAAAATGTTATTAGGGATATAGACGTGGCGTTTGTTGAAGGTGCGATATCAACCTTTAAAGAAGAAAAGAAACTGAAAGAGATAAGAAGGAATTCGAAAGTTTTAGTGGCAATGGGGAGTTGCGCTGTTTCTGGTTTCCCTTCTAATCAAAGAAATTTTTTTGATGCAGAAAGAAAAAAAGAAATAGATTTTCTACTTAAAAAATTTAAACATCGAGACAAAGTTTCACCGCTCAAAGAAATAGTGAAAGTTGATTTTGAAATTCCGGGTTGTCCTATGATGGAAAATAAGTTTATAGAAATTATGGAAAAACAATTTAAGGATTTTGGGATTGTGTAGTTATGCACAAAGAAATAGACATATCTATAGAGGGACTTAGCAAAATCGAAGGAAGTGCCAGTCTGGATATTAAAGTAAGAAAAGGTAAGGTAATACACGCGAAGCTTAAGGTGAGCGAAAATAAAAGATTTTATACCCAAGCTATACGGGGAAAAACCTACAACACAGTTCATCAAAGTGTTTCGAGAATTTGCGGTACGTGTAGTATAGCTCATCAAATGTGCTGTATAAAGGCGATTGAAAACGCTCTTAGAATCGAAAACTCAGAACAAACAATAATATTGAGAAATCTTGCTATGCAGGGTTTAATGATAAGAGACCATTCAATGCATTTGTATCTTTTCTGCCTGCCTGATATATATGGTAAAGATTCCGTTCTGGAATTTGACGGCAAACTCCACCAACTCGTTCACGACGCATTTGATGTGAAAGGCGTTGGTAATGACCTTTGTAAGCTAGTTGCTGGAAGAGCTGTTCACCCAATATATCCTCAGATAGGATATTTCAGCGAAGTGCCAAACAGAGCTGAAACAAAAAAAGTTATCGAAGGGCTTAAAAAAATAAGACCAAAAGTTCTTGATTTAATAGAAATATTTTACAACTCTACCTTTTCATTTGAAACGGAAACAAATTTTGTAGCTTTAGTCAGCGAGGACTACAATTATTTAAACGGAGAAATAAGAAGCAGTAGTGGTATATGCATACCAGAAATAAACTACTGGGACCATCTTAACAGAGTTGTCATACCTTATTCGCAAGCAACCGCTTTTGAATTTGAGGGAAAGGAATATATGGTTGGTGCGCTTTCAAGAATGAACTTAAATAAGGATGGTTTGGAAAAGGAAACGAAAAAAGATGTAAAACAATTTCTTAAGGTCTTTCCCAGCAATAATGTATATCACAACAATCTTGCTCAGGCCATAGAAATTTTAAACGCTATAGACTATTCTATAAAGACATTAGAGACTGTAGAATTCAAAAAGGAAAAAAAGCCAGAGATAAAACCAAAAGAGTCTGATGGTATTGGAGTTATAGAGGCTCCAAGAGGAACACTTTATTACATGATATCCCTGGACAGAGATGGAAAAGTCAGGTATGGAAACCTTGTTATCCCCACAGCGCAGAATCAGATAAAAATGGAAAATGATATAAGAGCACTTGTCTCCAGGATGTTAGATAGAAAAAAGGAAGAAATTGTAAGGGAAATAGAAAAACTAATAAGGGCTTATGATCCTTGCATGTCCTGCGCAAGCCATTTCTTAAAAGTGAGGTGGATTTGATATATTATTGTAGGTATTGTTCAACAACAGAATGCAAATCAGACAACGCCTTGCCTATATATTCACAATAATTTGGGTCATCAAATTCTTCTTCTGTTACTTTTACAAGG
>CAYYWW010000017.1:0-19581 GCA_964475515.1 uncultured archaeon
GAACATTACCTTTGGGTCCAAAGACCCTTCCCCAACAACAGGATTTGTTCTTGTCTCCCATAGAGAGCATTTTCTACAGTTTCTTACTCCCTTCTCTATAGATTTCATTTCTTCCTCTTTAATAACATTTATTTTGGACATATACAGCATTTATTTTTTATTTCCAACTATTCTTAAAACAGCTTCCTTGGCCTTTCCTGTCATTCTATATGATTTCAAACCACGGGAATTTAATGCTGATTCCATGTTTGGTCCAAAATTTGCACTTATGACTATATCTACACCTTTATCAGAAAGCATTTTTGCTATGCCGAATCCAGCACCACCCCCGCCAACACTGAATGGATTGGAAATTTTCTCGATTACATTGCCCGATTCGTCAAAGATTAAATAATATGGAGCCCTGCCTGCTCTGTCACTTATTTCCGAATTTTCATTATCACTCAAAACAGCGACTGCAATTTTCATTTCAACACCTCCTTATTTTCACCCACAATTCTTCCAACAACAAAACCGTTAATAACAGAAAACATGATCATATAGAACGTAAGTACTAGTGTAAATTTCCAACCAAAGTAGTAAATCATCACAGGCATGAGTGGTATTTTAACCGCACGGTTGTAGAGAAATGTCGCAATCAGCGATGCTCTCATACCCTTTTCTTTTAAATCAGCTAGAAGAGGGTACCACATGTAAATCGGACCGGTTGAGAGGATACCTGTTATTATCGCCAAGGCCCACCCCCTTACACCTGATTTCTTTCCTAAATATTTCAAAGCTTTTCGAGCATCAAGAAATAAATTAGATAAAAACATCAAACCAAAGACGAGAACCAATACAGGAAGAATCTTCAGTACCAACTGAAAAAAGTTGAGGAGCGATTCCCACATAAGAGCAAGATTTACCGCTCCAACTATTAAATAAATCAGGAGAACTATCAGTAAAAATAATCTCGTACTTCCGATCTTTGCCAACAAAGTCCTAAGGCTCATAACAACTCCATTGTTAAAACGGTTAATACTGCGATAATTATTGCTGATACGAAACTGATCAAATTTCTCGTTAGAGAAAATCTTTTTCCAAGCATAACAATTTCAGCAGGGAGTTGCACCATACCAACAGTAACCCATGCCAGTATAAAAGCCGTTACAGCTATCAAAGAAACTCCTTCTTTAAGCAATTCCCCACCTATGATATAGCTAGTCATAGGATTTCCTGCTGCAACGCTTCCAAAAATAGCACCAACAAGAGAATCTATGATATAGTTGCCTGTGAATATTTTAGCGTAAAAATCTTTTGGTGTCGCGGTTGTGATTAAAGATATAAGAAGTAAAACTCCCAACAATATGGGTATGCTTACTTTGAAACTTCTAATTGTTTTCACCAATGACCGCTTGATTTTTAAAGACGTGTCCATATTTTTTGCACCATTTACCTTGCTCTTGTCATCTTTGATCCACACTTAGGGCAAGTTACCGTAGCACATGGAACTCCTCTTTCATGAGGAACCTTGTAACCACAATTTGGGCATACACATTCACCAAAAGGTCCCATGCCAGAACCACCCATTCTACCTCGCCATCCTATCATTCTACCAAAACCTCCTCTATAATAACTTTGTTTAACATCATGAGAATCCACTTGTATGACTACGTATTTAAGTCCAGGTACTGATTTCATTAATTTCATTTCAAGTCCTTTGGAAATTCTAGACGCGTCTTCAACTTTCAATTTAGAATCGAGTTTGATTTTAAGCTCAGCAAAAATATCAGAACCTACTTTTCTCGTTTTTATATCAGAAACCTGAATTCCCTCTTTCTCGGTAACATCTTTTATTCTTTTTTCTATTTCCTCGCCTGCAGAAACGTCTAAAAGGGAGTCTGTTGTTTCTTTTCCCAATTCTATTGATTCTTTCAATATATAAATCCCTATAGCTATGGCTGCAACAGAATCTGCATAGACCCAATAATTTGAAAGAATAAGACCCACTAAGACACCTGCAGATGTCAAAACATCCATTCTACTATGAACAGCATCAGCTACCAATGAAACAGCATCTTGCTCTTTACCATATTTAAACTTTAATCTTGCCATAACTTCATTAATTACACCAGAAAACACCATGACACCCAAAGCTAAATAAGATACCTCAAGTATCTTATCCCCAAAAAAATCCATTACTGCCTCGTACAGTATCCAAAGAGAAGCAGCAAAAAGCATTATAGTTATGATGAATCCTGCTATTACTTCGCTTTTATAATAACCATAAGGATGCCTTTTATCAACAGGTTTTTTTGCAACTTTTATTCCAATGTAATTCACAGTAGATGAGACAATGTCCATTCCAGAATGAATACCTTCTGCTAAGATCGCAGAAGATCCGCTTAAGAGTCCAATAAATAATTTTATAGCTGCCAAAAACGCATTGACCAAAATGCTCAATATGGATATTTTTTCCTTATTCATATCATGCCTCCTCTAAATCTTCTTCTCATCCCACGCCTACTGCCCATATCTATGTAAGAACCTCCCTCGATCCTTATAGCTTTACCATTTATGAGCGCATCAGCTATCTTCTTTCTGGCAGATTCATATAGTCTCTGAAAAGTTGGTTGTGAAATACCCATTTTTTTGGCAGCTTCTGTCTGACTTAAGTCTTCGTAATCTCTTAGTCGTATGGCTTCGAATTCGTCCACTGTTAATATAACTTCCTCTAAAAAAATCATTCTAACGCCTGCGGGTTTGAAATACGTTACATTGGGTGTAAACCAAACCCTTCTTGGTATTCTCGGTCTTGGCATGTGATCACTGGACTATATTATTTATTTCTTTCCAGTTCCTTTATTCTTTCTTCTATGGCTTTGAGGTCTCTTTTCATCAATTCGATGTCCCTTTCTATCAGTTCCTTTTCTGCTTTAAGATCCGCTATTTCATCTTCTTTTGTATACTGTGGCTCCTGGTAGTTTTGTATTGGAACTTGTTGTGGTATTATTGGTCTCACTGGCACTCCCCATACAGGTGGTCTTCCATAAAAAAATCTCCTGAATCCTCTTCCTCTTCCAAATCCTCTACCGAAGCCCCTACCAAAGCCTGGTACAGGATTCATGTATCCCGGAACACCATAGCCGGCACAGTATCCAGCAGCCCTGCCTGTCATAGGTCCGAGGCCCCAAGGACCAGTTCCATCTCCCCATGGCATTTTAATCACCTCCTTATTTAACATTTTGAATAATTATTCATTATATATTGAATATATATTCAATATATTTATAAACTTTTCGGTTTCCGGATTTCACATTCTCAGAGAAAAAATCAGTCTATTCAAGACTTAGCTCCTTTATTTCCTCCAAATCTTCGAGAGAATTCAGCTTGATTTTTCTTTCCGATATTGTATAAAGCACATTGTCAATGTACAAACTTCTTCTTATAGAATAGCCATCACCCCTGAAATAATAGCCGCTTTTCATGAATGCTTCTGTGTCATTGTAATGCGTTATCCTTCCCATTAATTCAAATCCGTTTTCCAGTGTTACTCTGTAAACATAGGCGCCCTGAAAAACGTAATCACCATACGTGTTCGGAGGTAGAGATTCTTTATCACCCTTTATCTCAGCTAAAAGAACAGGTATAACAAGAAGATTCTTATCTTTACTAAATAGAAACGCTTTGTGATCTCTAAGCACCTCAGAATCTGTTCCCCGATCTCCTATAACAACTTTATGTAACTGGATTGGGTTTTCAACATTGGTTACATCAAATATCGCTATTTTAAGACCCTGATACCATGCAAAATCTCCAAACCTCTCCTCTGCTTCAACTGTTTCTTTACCAATGCCTATAATGTGGTTCTCATCGTAAGGGTGTAGATAGTCCGAATAGCCAGGAATTTTCAGTTTTCCAAGAATTTTTGGGCTGCTTGGATTTGAAATGTTAATGACGAAGAAAGGATCTATTTTTTTAAAGGTAACCAAATAACATCTATCACCTACGAACCTAGCGGAGTGTATCTTTTCACCAGGCGCTATGTCTTCAATTTTTCCAACTAATTGGAGATTCTCGTCATATATATACACATTGTTAGATGTTTTACCCCCTGCTCTTGACACATGACCTTTGGTTGTCGCAATTCTGAAATATCCTTTATATTCATCCATGGAAAATTGATTCAGGATTCTACCCGGAACTTCTACTGATCCAGAATATGTAATGTCACCATCATTAAGATTAAATTTATACACAGCCGTTTTTTCATCAATATTTCCATACCTCCATATCCAAAAACCGAAGCCACTCGGTTCTGCAATATAGAGATTATTGAGCGAAGCATAGACATTCCCGCCTCTTCCTGCAATAACTGCTTTCTTTATGGGCGCTTCTGGATTACTCATCGACAAAGAGACAATCGTTATGAAACTTTCTACATTTTCGGGGTTAAAATAAGAAACTTCATGACAACGACAAACTTTCTCAAATGGTTTTTCTGAATTGGGTTTTACGTCTCTATACATTGGCATTATTTCTTCCTCTGAAAGCTCTGACGTGTCTTTTTGAACATAAAAACGAGGATATGAATTTATAACAAAATAAACCCAGCTTCCTATCTTCCTAGAAGATAAATATGTACCCTCAAATTCAAGCGAACGAACAAGTTCAGGCTTCTCCCGATTTTCAATATCCCATAACTGTGCTATTGTTAAATGGGAATTTCTGGGATAGATATATCCCTCAGTCCGTTCTTCTTCCCCTAGTGGAATGTAGCTGTAGTTGTATCCAAAAACAAGGACCGTATCACCATCAATAAAAATCTCTTGGGGTGTAATTCCCAAGTTAGTTTTGCTAAGAAGCTTTGCATTTTCCGGTGGATACGCCTCAGAAATTATAAGTTTGTCCCCCGAAAGTGTATAGATGTATTTACCGTCGGTTTTTACTATGTCCGCCTCATCAACACCTTCGACCTGTATATTTGTGGTAGAATAATCCGGAGTGGAAGCTGCTAACATCTCTTGAGACATCATTGCGCCGCTCTTAACGCCTTCCAAAACATAATATGATCTTGTTCTCTGTGAATTCTTGAAAGCAGTGAGCATAACACTGCAGGAATCAAATTTCTTTATTGTTGGTTTACTTGGTTGGGGATTTTGCACATAAACAAAAGAGAAGAAAATTATAGCTACCAGCAACAAAGCGGGAACTACTAAAGTTGTTCCTCCTTTAGCAGAATTTTTGTTCATAATTACTTTTTGTCCAGAGCAGAATTAATACATTTCCATTTATTACGGTTTTAACCGAAAAAAGAACGATATTCCCTCAAGTCGCGCTTAAGATTTTAAAACTCTGTAATCTTTTACAAACCCGTACCAAGATAATCTTTGGGCTCCAGAACAAGTTTCATGGAGCATTCCACCTAACCGACTTATACGCAACTCGACAGAATCTCCTTCAATGGGTAGGGATGAACCAGAAATTATGCCGTGATAGAGACGCCCGTTTTTCCCTTCAATGTCGTAAAACGCTATTTTTTCATATTCTACGCTCTGTGGCGTTCTCTCTTTAACCCTAAGCTCAACGCTCATGCCTCTTACTACCCCTGTTACATCTGTCTCAAAAAGCCTGTTAATTAAACTTTTTATTTTCATGAGCTCGTCCTGATTAGTACAATAATTGATTTCTTGGTAGTTAGAAATAAATTTGTTATTTTATTTTTTCAAATCCTATTGTTATTTCCTTTTCTTGGAATTTGAACATTCCTTTGATACTTTTTCCAATGCCCAATTTTAATCTTGTGGCACCGACACCTTTCATAAGTTCTTTCTTATATTCCCTGATTATTTTCTCTGTTTTCTCATCCGTCTTAAGATAAAGGGAGATTTTTTCACCAATTTTAAGTCCGTTTTTCTTTCTCAGCATTTGCACGTTTCTTATCAACTCTCTGATAAACGCTTCTTCGTATAGAACATCGCCCACGTTCAGTGAAAATCCTTCAAATTCTTTCATCTTTTTTACTTTTTGGAATTTAACATATTTTGTATTACCCAAAATTTTCACTATTTCTTCAAGCTCCACGATTGCAGATTTTATATCATCGTCCTTAGTATATATAAAAACTTCTTTCACAGGCCATCTCAGCTTTATCTTTTTATCTTGTCTTACTGAATTAATAGCCTCTACCACTGTTTTTATTATTTCCATTTGCTCTTCTAGCTTTTTGTTTATCTTCTTTTCGTCATGCTGAGGCCACTCACACAAATGAACACTTTCTTTATCATTCATGAATTTCAACATCTCTGTATATATGGCATCTGATATAAAAGGTGTAATTGGCGCGATTAGTCTAACAAGTCTATCTAAAACATAGTAGAGACTTGCCTGAGCAGGTTTTTTATCTGGTCCTGTATGCTCAGGTGAAACTCTATCTCTTATTATCTTGATATACCATCTGGAGAAGTCATTCAGAATAAAATCTATTATGCTTCTTGAGGCATAGTGGAACTTGAATTTTTCCAAATTATCGGTGACATCTTTAATCAGCGTATTGATCTTTGAAAGAATCCAAATATCCTCAGGCTTGCGGTTTTTTATTTTTTCTTTTGCAACATTAGGATCTGAATAAGTTTTAATAAAATTACAAGTATTCCACAAGACGTTCAGAACTCTTCTCATGTCCTTTGCTGCGCTCATACTAAACTTCTGTGTTTGCCACGGGGCAACATCTGAAGTAATGTATAACCTCATTAAGTCTCCACCAAGCTCTTTGTATGCATCTTCGGCAAAAATCACATTACCCAGTGATTTGGACATCTTTTCTCCTTTTTCGTCAAGTGTCCACCCATTCAGGCACACGGTTTTATACGGCTTCTGATCAAAAGTAGCAAAACTGCATATCATTAATGTGTTAAACCATGCTCTCACCTGGTCCTGGCTTTCGTCAACCAGGTCAACATCCCACAATTTCTCAAACAATTCTTTGTTCCTGAAAGGATATCCTAAAGATGCCCAGGGAGATATTCCAGAATCAAACCAAACATCCATTATATCAGGATCTCTCACCATTATTCCACCACATTCACATCTTAATTTAATTTTATCTACATGATTTTTGTGGAGGTCTAAATTATCAGGGATTTTATTTATGGCTTCTTTTTTTAGTTCCTTAACAGAACCTATAACCTTTTTTGACCCACACTTTTCACACGTCCATACAGGCAAAGGAATACCCCAATATCTCTGTCTTGTAACAGCCCAATCAGGTGCCTCCAGTATTATGTTGTAATATCTTTCGCCGGCAAATTTGGGTAACCAGTTAACTTGTTTGACTGCTTTTATTATTTTATCTCTAAGCATGTCTATTTTCAAAAACCATTGCCTGCTCATCCTGTATATCAATGGTGTTTTACATCTCCAACAAAGTGGGTAAGAGTGGACTATTCTTCCAGAGTAAAGAAGTTTGTTTTCTTTTCTTAGTTTTTCTATTATCAGCGGGTCCGCATCTTTAACAAATATTCCAGCAAATTCCCCTGCCTCTTCTGTTAAACGACCTTTCTCATCAACCGGAGAAGGTTCAGGTAGATTATAATGTTTACCTATTCTATTATCAACATCACCGTGACCAGGAGCGGTGTGAACAAGCCCTGTTCCAACATCCATTGTCACGACATGTCCAAACTCGTCCGTCTTTTTAGATATTTTTCTCTTGATTGCAGTTTTACTTGCTACCCTCTGTAGCATGACAGGAACAGAAAGCAAAACCTGATGAGCATTTCTTTCTTTCTGAAGATTTTTTTGCAAAGGAACATTTAAAACAGGCTCATACTTGAGTCCCTCTAGTTTTTTGCCTTGAAATTTCTCTACAACTTTGTATTTCATTCCAAACTCATCAAAAATCACAAGTCTTTTCTCCGCAAGTATTAATTTTTCCCCATTAACCTCCACTTTAACATATTTTTCATCTGGGTGTGCAAGTATTGCAACGTTTGCGGGTAATGTCCAGGGTGTTGTTGTGAACACAAGCAGATACTCGTTTTTTCTTCCTTTAACAGGGAATTTAACATATATTGAAGGGTCTTCTATGTTCTTATACGACTCGCTAACTTCTATGCCGGCCAGAACTGTTTCACAATGAGGACACCAGAAACCGGGTCTTTTACCTTCAACCAAAAGCCCCTTTTCATACCATTTCTTAACAGTCCACCAGCCACTTTCCAAATAGTAGTTCTCTGAAGTTAGATATGGCTTTAGCCAACCTCTCCACGCACCTATTTTTTTGTAAAAATCAAGCCAAACCTTTTCGTTACCCATTGCGAATTTTTTGCATTCTTCTATAAACTTGTCAACACCTATTTTTGTTTCTATTTCTGTTTTACTCTTTATTCCGAGAAGCTCTTCTACTTTGTTTTCTATCGGAAGACCACCACAGTCAAAACCTGGTTGAAACCAAACACCATAACCCTGCATGTACTTGAACTTTCCCCATATATCTTTGAATATCGTTGTTTTGGCATGGCCTACGTGTGGAACACCGTTAACATAGGGTGGGCCATCGAGTAAATAGAATTTAGGTCTTTTCCAATCCATCTTAACTATTTTATCAGGAATTTTCTTTTCTTTCCAAAAATTAGAGACATGTCTCTCAATCTTCTCAGGAACGTAAACTGTGCTTTGCATATTTCTTTTATTTATTCACTAATTTATATTAATTTTGAAGAGAAAGATTACAACAATTACTCAATAACGACTTTTATTGGTTTTTCTCTAAAATCAACAGAGGTCGGATTCAGTTTTTCTTTTATGAATTCGTATGTTTTTCTTCCATCCCCTGGTCCCCTGCAAGTGTAAATGTGAAAAACTAAAGAATTGTATTCAGGGTAGGTATGAAAAGAAGCGTGGGACTCTGATAGCAAAATAAGAACAGAAACACCATGGGGATTGAATTTGTGAGAAAGCTTGCCTAAAATGTTGAATTTCTCACTATTCAATGCATCCAGAAGTAATCTTTCTAAATATTCAGGATCATTCAAAATTTCTTTATTTATTCCGTGCATTACACAAGATATTTCATTCCCCACCGGAGATGATTTATAGGTCATAATAAATATTATTGTCCACATTTCAAATTTAAATTTTTTTTCGATGAGACGGTGAATTGTTTGCTGATAAAATGAACAGACCAAAGATTTTAATTAAATTTGCAAATTAATATTATGCTTTGTTTGGGGATTGAATCGACAGCACATACTTTTGGTGTAGGAATAGTTTCGGAGAAAGGTGATGTTCTCTCTAATATCAAGAGTGTTTATAGACCGAGAGAAGGTTGGGGAATAAAACCAAGCGAGGCAGCAGAACACCATAGAAAATTTTCTACTGAAGTATTGGAGAGGTCTCTTTCTGAGGCAGGTGTTAACATCAAAGACATAGATTTGATCGCTTTTTCTCAAGGACCAGGACTTCCCCCTTGTCTTGTTGTTGGAAGGGATTTCGCTGTTGAATTAGAGAAGAAGCTTAAAAAACCGCTTGTAGGAGTAAACCATTGCATAGCACATATAGAAATCGGAAAATTATTCACCAAGTGTAAAGATCCTGTAACTGTTTATGTTTCTGGCGGTAATACACAGATTCTTGCGTATGTTTCTGGAAGATATAGGGTGTTTGGTGAAACACAGGACATAGGATTAGGTAACGCCCTCGACAAATTTGGACGTGCATTGGGGATGAAATTTCCGTCCGGTCCGGAAATAGAAAAGCTAGCAAAACATGGAAGATATGTGGAGCTTCCTTATGTGGTAAAAGGCATGGATTTGTCTTTTTCAGGCATTGTTACGGAGGCCATAAAACAAGTAAAAGAGAAAGGGAAAAAATTAGAAGATGTTTGCTTCTCGTTTCAGGAAACGTGCTTTGCAATGCTAACAGAGGTTACTGAGCGCGCTCTCGCCCATACAAATAAAAACGAAGTTCTCTTGACAGGCGGTGTTGGGGCAAATGAGAGACTCCAAGAAATGTTAAAAGTTATGTGTGAAGAAAGAGGGGCTAAGTTCTACAATTGTCCAAAGGAGTTCGCCGGAGATAACGGAGCAATGATAGCATGGACCGGGATTCTTGCATGGAAATCCAATAGATTTTCAATTACAAATGCAAGAATAGATATTTTGCCAAGATGGCGAACAGATGAAGTGGATGTTAAATGGAAGAATTAATTTATTCCGGTAGTATCATCTTATATTCCCGTAACTCATCTGGATTTTTTATCACCCTTCTCGTTGCACCGTGATAGAGAGCGTCGTGATCCAGCGGCTCCAATACTATCTTCGTTGGTCTTGTGAGGTCTCCTTCCACAACTCTATATTTTCTTCCCTCAGTGTCCATTAAAATTCCCGGTGTTGTTAGCAGTCGCCTCATTGTCTCTTGATATTCAATTCTTTCTTTGAGAGATTTTAAATCCATATTAAAAATAGGACATCAAAAATAAAAATTCAATCTATGACTAAGAAATAAAAAACGAGCTAGTTTAGTATAAATATGACTGATTTTTTGCCGGGTAAACTGAATTCTGATATTCTCGAGAAATTGTTGAAAAAGTACACACTTGCTGGAGCAACTGACTCAAGAGTGGTTATAGGTCCTAAAATAGGGGAGGATGCTGCGGTAATAAATTTCGGTGAGAAATATCTTGTGATAACAACAGATCCTATTACATTTACAAGTGATGAAATAGGGTGGTATGCAGTAAATGTAAATGCAAATGATATCGCTGTGATGGGAGCTAAACCAAAATGGTTTTTGGCAACTATTCTTCTTCCGGAAAAATGTGATGAAGGATTAGCTGAAAATATTTTCAACCAAATTTCTTCAGCATGCAAACAGTTGAACATTTCTCTTGTTGGTGGCCATACTGAAATTACATACGATCTCAAAAGACCTGTAGTTGTTGGGACTCTTGTGGGTGAAGTTTCAAAAGATAAACTTGTGACATCTTCCGGGGCTCAGGAAGGTGATTGGTTGATTTTAAGTAAAGGCATAGTAATAGAAGGCACTTCTATAATAGCCAGAGAAAGGGAAAATGAACTTAAGCGAAGCGGTTTTGATGATGCATTCATAAAAAGAGCAAAGAACTTTCTACACGATCCTGGGATTTCAGTTGTGAAGGAAGCTTTGCTTGCAAACCGTTTCAGGGTTAACTCAATGCATGATCCCACTGAAGGCGGACTAGCAACAGGGATATATGAATTGGTTAAAGCTTCCAACAAAGGCGCGATCATCTATAAAGAAAAAATTCCTGTTTTTCCAGAATCTGAGCAACTATGCAAGAAATTCAATCTCGATCTCATGGGTACCATAACTTCTGGGTCACTTCTGTTGACAGCAGATCCTGAAAACGCACAAAAAATATTGTCGTTGTACAAAAGAGGGGGAATCAGAGCAGCTAAAATAGGTGAAATCAAAGAAAAAGAATTCGGAATCAAAATAAAATCTGGACGTACCCTTTCAGATCTGAAAATACCCCAAAGGGATGAAATAACTAAATTGTTCTAGTCTCTTTTTTCAAACAAGCTCACTTAATCTTTTATCTATGTATTCAATGCCGTCTTTGACTACTCTATCTAAGGTTTCTATGTCGACTCCGTTTTCGATGAGGTCCCTAACAGTTTCTAATGTTCTTCTCATAGCGCGATAAACAGAACTTGGATCTACTGACTGAACATCGCTATCAATTCCCATAGACTCTATGCGTCCACTTTCTATTCTATCTCTCATGAATAAAGTGTAAATACCAATCGGATTTGTACGTGACTCCATTCTATCACCAATTATAAATTAACAATAAATTATTTAAAGTGGTCGCGGTCTTATTTAAATATTTAATCCAGTGAACCACTATATAGACATCAAATGTGAATGCACAGATTATTAAAAGCTGTGTTTATATTCGTTTGAGTTTTTTGGAGCGATCACGATAAACCCTGTTTCTAATTCTTTCCATCAAGGGGTGCTTGAATAGTGCGTGTCCACAACATCCCTGGATTTCATTGAAATGTATATGATACTTCTGATATGAAATATTATCATCTCCTGTGTCAGGCCAAATAGAAAGTAATGTAAAAAAATAACCGCCTTCATCGTCTCTTCTCTCTCCTCTAACAAGGAGGTAAAGTTCTTCATGTTTTTCAGGATTTTTCTTTATTTCCTTTACCCACACATCTTCCTCATGGAAACCGCATTCAACAACTAAATCTCTTAAAGGCCCTCCTTTTCGAAGTATATCATTTATCATGCCTTTATAGGCAAGTTTGCATGATTCGAGAAGATCGTCTATAGTGTAATCATCATTTGTATAGGTTACAAACAAATTTGAGCCACATAAACCCTTTTGCTGCCCATAACAATCCTTACCAGTAAAAAATAAAAATGGTGGCGATCTAAACTATTTCCCCAGTCGTTTTTCATTTTCCTTCATAGAATCTAAAACAAGTTTCTCCATATCAATATTCCGGAGGTCTGCCAGCCTTATTAATTGCACCAGTATGTCAAAAATAGCATCTTCAATTTCCTTTTCATCATATTGATCCTTTCGTATTTCTTTATTAACATATTGTCTGGCTAGTTCTCCAACTTCTTCAACCAAATGTGCAAAAGTAGTCTTTTCGTCTGAAATTTTCCCCCTCTTTTCATCCCATTTTCTGACGTATTCAATAATCTTCTTCTGAAATTCTTTAACTTCCATAATTTTTATGTAGAGTGGTGATATTTATAGATACAGATATGAAGCTAAAGAATTCTAATAAATCTATCAACGGTAATACACAAATTTTAAACAATTTTAAAAACTTTGTCCCCTTCTCTTACCCTGTCCGCAACCTTTAGTCCTATGCTCTGGCCTTTCTTTGCTTTTTCTATAGGGTTCTTATCTATCTGCATGCTTTCTACTTTTTGTGCAAAGTTTGTTGTATGGCCTTCTATGGATATCTCGTCTCCGAGACTAATTACGTCCTCAACGTCAACGACAGCCACGCTTATTTTATCGAAGTAGTGTCTAACCTTACCAACAAGCTTTTTTTCTGGCATAAGCAAATTTTAGAAAGATTTTTTAAATTTTTGCAAGATTGGTTATTTCCACTGTCACGCCAAATTGTAGAAATTCCATCGCGATATATTCGCAGCTGATTAAAATCAACTTTCAATTGCTTTTCTTAATTCTTCTACCTCATCTGACCTGTATATGTACTCGTTGCCCAGCCTGAGGGGCCTTCCATCTATTGTTATCGGTTGTAAAAGTTCTCTCACTTTTTTGGAGCTAATACCCAAATATTCTGCAGCCTCACTTGTTGTATATACGTTTCCCTTGAAAACGCATGAATTTTCTATAACATCCCGAGCTCTTTCTTTGAGATCAGAATAGAACTTTGCATAAATCTCCAATAAACATAAGGTCGTATCGCTATTTTCAAAATATCTCAAAACAGGCATCCTAAGTCTTCTGTATCCCCTTTCTGCAATTTGTCTCAATGATTCTATTTTTCTATATCCTGTCTTTTCCAATTCTTCAAATATTCTTTTCTCTTCTGTTTCATCAACAGATAAACTGTTTATTAAACTTCCAAATAAGGGCAACTCTATCTCAAGTCTGCTGAATAATTCTTCATATTCTTTATATTGTCCCAACCGTTCCTTAACATTTCTTCTTCTGAACATGTTTAAATAAATGACATTGGTATTTAAATTATTAACTACTTCTAAATAAATAAAAAATTGTGGACAGTCTTTATAAATAACCTACTAAATTAAAAATTATGGGAGTTAATCTCTCTTCACTTATACAAGGCAATAAGATAGAGCTTGAAGATCTAAAAGGTAAAAAAATAGCAATTGATGCTTTTAATACACTTTATCAATTTCTTAGCATTATCCGCGACAGAATGACCGGCGAACCTTTAAGGGATTCTCAGGGAAGAATTACGTCACATCTTTCTGGTTTGTTGTATAGAACAACAAATCTTATTGAAAATGGAATAACACCTATTTTTGTTTTTGACGGGGAGCCTCCTGTTTTCAAGAAAAAAACAGTAGAAGAAAGGCAAAAAGCGCGGGAAGAGGCAGAGATAAGATGGAAGCAAGCTCTGGAAGCTGGTAGATATGAAGAAGCAAGAATAGCCGCAACTGCGTCTGCAAAACTTACTGATGAAATGATAGAAGAAAGTAAAAAACTGCTTGAGTACATGGGTGTATCTTACGTTCAAGCACCGAGCGAGGGAGAAGCACAAGCGGCATATATGACCAGAAAAGGACTTGTATATGCATCGTGTTCTCAGGACTGGGATTCCCTTCTTTTTGGCACACCAACAATGGTGAAGAACCTCGCAATAACAGGAAAAAGAAAGCTTCCGAGAAAGGAAAAATACATTGAAATAAAACCGGAAATAATTCGGCTTGATGAAGTACTTAAAGAACTCGGTATAACACTTGACCAACTTATAATCATTGGCATCCTAACAGGAACAGATTACAACCCCGGCGGTGTTGAAGGTGTAGGGGTGAAAACGGCATTCAAAATAGTAAAGGAAAAGAAAACTTTGGATGCTGTCATGCAGACTGTCAAATGGAATTTTGATACTAAGCCAGAAGAAATTTTTGAGTTTTTCAAGAATCCTCCTGTTGAGGATGTGGAAATAAAGAAAAACGAGCTTCAGCCAGAAAAACTTAGAGAGATGATGGTTGAAGAACACAACTTTTCAGAAGAGCGTGTAAATAAAGTTATAGAGAAATTGCAAAATGTAAAGAAAAGCGGTCAACAGACAGGTTTAGGAGCATTTTTAGGCTCTTAGTGCTTCTTAATCTCTCAACATATAAAAAATACAAAAACAAAATTGAATAATGGCAACGTCCACTATAGGTACTTTATTTGAGATGATACATATTCTTGTATCAAATACCATAGGAACTTTGGGACAGATGTTCACAAAACTGGGCGAACTTGCTGCAAATCTTCAGTTTGTTTCAGAAGCCGGGGGCTTAGCCGGTGTCATCATTGCCGTTTCCATAGGCGCTATTGTTTTTATACTGTTTGCAAAATTTGTTTTAGGAGCCGGAAAAACGCTTTTATTTTTATTTGTGGTTGCTCTGTTAATTTTAATTTTGCTATCATTTCTATTTTAATCGAGCATACAAGTGAACATTCCCTTTACTTATACTGTTGATTTTTTCTTGACCACTGGAAGATTGATTGGTGGAGGTAACTGAAGCTCATCTGCAAGTACTGCTGCTTTTATAAGACATCTCCTAAAGAGATGATTAAGTACTTCTATTGATGCCTCATCCGGAAGTTTCTTGTTTTTCTTCCAAGCATTAAGAATGGACTCGTTTTTTTCTGCGTAATATAAAACGTTACCAACTATTTTTATCTCTGCTATCTCAGGTTCATAAGAAGTGACAAACTCAAACTCTATTGACAATGCTTTTTTCTTTAGAGCCGGTAGATTTACTTCTTTAACATCTGTTATCTTTGGTGTAGAGTTGAGTGTTACCTGACCTGCTATTGTCTTCTGAGTTCTTTTTCCACTTATTTCGTTAAGATTAAAACCAATTACAGGCATTGCATCATCCTCCAAACTTTATAGTTAATATTGTAATAAATCTTTTAAATATATAATTTAATCTTTTTATTATGACAGGAAAAGTATTGATGGTGATAGCACCATCTAATTTTAGGGACGAAGAGTACCTCCAACCAAAGGAGCTTTTGGAGAACGCTGGTTTTGAGGTTGTGACAGCATCCAGAAAAACAGGAGAAATAACAGGAATGTTGGGAGCAAAAGCATTTGCAGAAAAGAGCATAGATGAGGTAAATATCGATGATTTCGATGCTGTTGTGTTTGTAGGTGGAACAGGAGCATCTGTCTATTTCAATGACGAAAAAGCATTGGAGATAGCAAAAGAGGCGTATTCTAAAGGCAAAGTTACAGCAGCAATATGTATAGCTCCAACCATACTCGCTAACGCGGGTGTTTTGGAAGGTAAAAAAGCAACGATTTGGGAAGATCCAGCACTTGTTGATAATTTGAAAGAAAAGGGAGCCCGGTACACAGGAGAAAATGTTGTAAGAGATGGTAAAGTGATTACTGGAAAGGGACCTTTTGCAGCGAGAGAATTTGGAGAAGAAATAATAAGGGTGCTTCAATCTTAAGATGTTTCATATTTTAATCAGTAGGATATCCCCCATCGCTTCTCCATACTAATAAGTGGAAATTGAATGTTGTTTTACCAGCATAAAGAGAAATCAGGTTGGAAGAAGAAAAGCACCTGAAGTGTCCTTGTTTGAAAAGAAACGGAAAGTTTTTCACTGCTGTGGATTGAATGTGCCAGAGGGTGTAGATGAAACTCCTTCTTCCCACAATCCTATCTACACAAACCATGTCAATACAAACCATCAGCTTTTTAAGATAAAAAACAATTTATTATAGAGATTTATGGAAAGAAAAAAAGTTCTTGTGCCCTTAAATGATAAATTCGATGAGATAGCAGCTGCTTCTATTGTGAGTATACTCAGCAAAGCAGGAATAGATGTTACTTTGGCCGGAATACCCGGAAAAATAATTACAAGTAACGAAGGTATGAAAATAGTCACGGAAAAAAAGATAGATGATATAGATTCAACATTATTCGATGCTCTTGTTCTCATTGGCGGAAAGGGGTATGAAGCATTAGCTCAATCTGCAAAAATAAGAAATATTATAAAAACTTTTGATGAAGACAAAAAACTCATTGTCGCAATAGGCGAAGCTTCAGCCGTTTTATCAAATGTTGGGATACTTGAAAATAAAATAGCAACCATTACTCCGGGTATGGAAAAGATGTTGTCGAGGCCGAGAGGAGGAAAAATAATTATTGATGAAAATGTCATGACAGCGAAAACACCATCAGAATCTATGGAAGTTGCATTTAAAATCATTGAACTTATGATTTCTAAAGACAAAGCTAACGACGTTAAAGCAGAGTTGACAAGTGAATAAGTCTATATGTACAGGGGGTTTGAAGTTATCGGATCCCATCTGTAAGTCTTGGTTTTTATTTCAGGTGAATCTCTAAGAATTCTTATTCTTTCTAGAACGGATTCTATTGGTATGTAAAGGTAGCCATTTCTTTGTTTTATGCCATATTCTTTCATTTTTTTCGATGCCTCATCAAACTCATCTGCATGGAGCATCAGGTAAAAGTCACCGGGGTTTCCGATATCATCGGAAAAAAGTATATTAAATATTTTATCAAACCTCGTTCGTGTTGTTGGAACTTTTGGAACATGAAACAGTAAATCTCCCAATTCTATCCACGGGGTTTTCCTTTGCCGGGCCAGTTCTTTGAGTGCCTTTTCAAACGGTGCACACGTTCTGGCATATACAGAACCGCTAAACTCTTTTCCTCTTAAATACTCCTGGGACACAAGCTGCAAAGTTTCTTCGTGCTCATCGTCGCCAGAAAGTGCCATTAAAAAGCTATCTTCATCAACAAATGTCAATGAGACCTTTTCTAGAGTTTCGGTGCTGATTTCATCTGGTAATTTAAGTCTGTTCACGTTATTTTCTTTGATATATAGTCTTTTTGCAGGTTCTATTATAATTCGTTTAAAGAGACTTCTTCCAGATTTTCTTTTTTTCCAACGATACGCCATTTCTGGTAAAACATCGAGTCTTATGTAAAGCTCATCGCCGATTGTTCTTACATATGGGACTCTCCATCCACTTCTTTTTTCTTCGATTGTATCTAAAAGTCTTGTTTCCAAATTGTCCAATACAGTTTTATAACTAACACTCTTTTCTTGTGTTCCTACATGCAGTTCAACAGAAATGTTGGGCGGTACGTGTATTCTTCTTTCAACAACCGTTCTTGGAGGTGGATTTTTCTCTGTATATTTTGTTTGGTTTTTTAAACCATTTTCAAATCTGTAAACGAACGCGTCTTCAACAGCTGGTAGAACTTCTCTCTGAGCTTTATAGAAGCTAGAAGCTGACATACGTTTGTTTTCTGGAGTATCCAAGCCTATAAACTCCAGAGGTCTTGTAAAAACATGAGCTGTTTTTCTCATAAGAGTTCCTTATAAATAAACTTTTGAAATAAAAAATATAAGGTTTATCCAAGATTTTGTTATAAGACTGATATGAGGCCTGCAAATATATGTGTTATTTGTAAAGGAGGTAGAAATCTTTGTGGCAACTATCCATGCCCGCTTCTCTCCAGATTTAAAGTTAGACCAAAGGTAAAGTACCTAAAAACAGAATTTTTTGGTCCATCTCCAAATGTTTTTATAGGTAGAACAGGTTATCCCAATGTTTATATAGGGCCGTTAGGAGCAGTAGAAGAACAGCCATTTATAGACGCGCCGGAAAACTGGTTTGGAATGTCTTATCATAAAATAATAGAACTTCGCTCCTTACTTCTAAGATCAAAACACAAGGAAAATATTTTTTCTAAGTCCAGAATTGTTTCAGACGTGCAGGAGATAGCTTTATCAGAGAAGCCAACAGATGTAGAATTGTTTTTCAAACACAAACCTGTATATCGGGTCAGTTTTTCCGATGTTGTACAACCAATGGGTCCCTCTGCCACAATAAAGAAGGTAAGGTTAACAGAAAATCCTAAAATTCCGAGAAAAGTGGAATATATCGTTTCAGATGAGATAAAAGCTGACGAAGCGTCTTATTTACTTTACAAAAAAGGGCAAAATATCTATAAAATCACGACAATTCTTTCCTCTGGTCTCTTAGGTTATGATGAAAGAAAGAAACTCGTTCCAACAAGATGGAGTATAACAGCTACAGATGATATAATAGCTAAAGGATTAATAAATGAGATCAAAAACTACCCACAGGTCAATGACTACATGGTGTTTGAATCGGAGTATCTTCACAATCACTTTGTTATATTGTTTATGCCGGGTAATTGGGAATTTGAAAACTTTGAAGCGTGGTCGCCTGGTTCTACTTGGGCGGCTAATCTAAAAGAACCATCTATACTAGAGGAATACGAACCATTCAGTGGAAGAACTTCCTATGCAGAACTTCAGGGTGGCGGCTATTACGCGTCACGGTTGGGTGTTGTAGAGGCATTAAAATCAATGAAAAGACAAGCAAGAGTTGTCGTTTTCAGGGAGGTTTACGAGGGATATCAAATACCTCTCGGTGTTTGGGTTGTTCGAGAAACAGTGAGAAACGCATTCAAAAAACCACCTCTTAAATTCAGCACACTCCAAGAAGCGCTAAAATGCATTGATTCCAAACTAAGATTATCTATAGAAGAATACAAAAAACAAAGCAAGATTCTAAAGCAAAAGAGGTTACATGATTTTAGTTAGGTTGATAGTATGAGGGGAATTTATCTTCTACTGATCGAAGTTGGAAAAGAAATCAGTGTAAGAATAGGCGCTTTAGGTAAAATTAAATTCACCCCGGGATTTTACGTTTATATTGGTTCTGCACAGAACAATTTAGAAAAGAGAGTATCAAGGCATTTATCTAAAAATAAAAAGAAGTTTTGGCATATAGACTACCTTCTTGGCAGTAGTTGTGTTCATGTGAAAGAGGTGTATATAAAAGAAAACGCCAA
>CAYYWW010000018.1:0-17285 GCA_964475515.1 uncultured archaeon
AATGCAGCGTTTTTTGGTTTGTATGAAAATACATTTCTAGTGCTGAAAGAAAATCTTGGAGAAGAAAAAGCACTGGAACTCTTTAGGCAAATTATGGAAAAGGGACTGAGGAAAGCATATGATGCGTCTGGATTTGAACGGGGAAATCCTCAGGATTTTGCTAGAGTGGTTGGCGAAAGGGACAAAAATGTAGGGCTGCACGTGGAATTCCCGGAAGTTACCGAGTCAAAAATAGTGTACCGATTTTATACAGATCCATTTCCAAATCTCAGAGGGCACGTGGACCATGAAAAATTAGATGATACCTATATGTCGTTCAAGGTCAGATATCTGCTTGGTGAAAACTGGAATTATAAAACCACGAAGCACATTTGGGAAGGAGATGAATTCACAGAATTTGTTATTACAAAGGTAGAGTAGAATTTGTAAGAATTACATTATTCTCTTCAAAGCGCTTATTGGTCTTTCAACTGTCTTATAATCAATGCCTTCTTTCATGCATGCTAGAATTCCTGCGGCCTCTAAATAATTTTTTACCTGTATGACATTTTTCAGTTTCAGTTTCTCTTTTGTTACCTTTAGAACTGTTTTATTTTCTTCAACAGCGATTATAGGTATGTTGTTTTTTTCTGCTGATAAAGCAGGTATTCCACCAAGACATGTTGCAGGTAAAACAACTGCTGAAACATCATCCAATTTTATATTGTCTTCTCTTGCTTTTTCTATTGGTACTGGCTGTGGTGCTTTGTGTAGTCCTTGCAATACACAACCAAGGTATGCTGGAGAGATGGCCTCAGCTCCTGCTCTTGGGTCTATAACACCGGAAAACATTTCATGTTTTATTTCTTCCAACGTAAGCAATGGTGCATGTGCAGATGGTATTCCAAACTTCATGGAGATTGTATGTGATATTATAGCTTCTGTTCCACCGTATGGATTAGGTCCCTTGCCTTCAAAATAACGCTTTAAATCCTTGTATGATATTTTTATAGAAGTTGATATAGCGATAGCGTTGGCACCTTTCTTTATGAGTTTCTCAGCAGCGTTAAGAAAAATGTTTTGATCATCTATTTCACCCACGAATGCGCCTGATTTGTTTTTAACCGCTCTTCCACCAACTGGTTTATCAGTGAACGTGTAGCCAATAATGTTCACACCTTTAACTGTTTTTATAGCATCGATCGTGTTAAGGGCTATGTCTATGCTCTTCTTTTCTTTGCATCCAGAATCAAGCACAACTCCTATTTTATTTGCTCTTACTTCTTTTAATGCGATTTTCCGAAGAAAAAATCTATCTAATGTGTAACCTTCCACATACAAAACATTTTCTTTTGCAACGTCAAGCTCAACTCCATTTACAACATTGGGGTGTGATATAACCTTATCTGCTATTGATGCTATAAGGTTCGTTGCAGGAGTTGCATCTCCGACATACCCGCCTATGGAAGCTCCCACACCGGTTGGAACTATCTGGGCAACTATAAATTTATCCATATCACTCCTCAAATATACTGGCTTCAACAATAAGTTTACCCCTTTTTACATCAACAACAGCGTACCTCAAAGGGATTTGATTCTTTTTTAGATTTTTCTTGAAGAATTCCATTATGGTATCTATATGGTGCCTGCGTTTGTTCATCTCTATTTCAAAACGTTGATTAAATATGGACATAACTATTGAATAATTGTGAATTTTTATTTATATAATATCAAAAATACAATATACCTGATGCGGGGGTACCCAAGAAGCCTTTTCCATGGATGAGTATGAAAACTTCATGGAAAATGGGCTTGGTAACGGCCAAAGGGGCAGGACTTAAGTTAAAACTTAAGTTTTGATAGCTCAAAGCTAGATGAGATGAGAAATCCTGTGGCTAAACCCTTTTACAGGAGACACTTCCACAAAAGCGTTTGCGGAAAACGCGTAAAGGGTTCCATATTAGTGCCTTCCTGGGTTCGAAACACCGCTCCTGTTACCAACAGAAGCGGTGGAGTAAGATGGAGCCAACGCTTCCTCGAAAATCCCAGCCCCCGCATCGTAATTTTAGTTCGTTGCGTAGTATGAATTAACTGATCTTAGTGAAAAAAATTACTTAGTGAAAAAAATTAAAATTTTATTTATATAATTTAAATTATGGCCGAAAAACCTCTTGAGGTTGTGGCCGAAGATACTGAAGAGGGAATTTGCATTGACACTGGAGGGGCATTGCATTATCGCGTGAAATGTCCCAAATGTAATCATCAGTTCTATTACGTTCCTGGTGAATTTGACAACCAATTCGATAGAACAGAAGTTGATGAACATGGATTTCATTACCCTGTATATTGCCCAAAATGTGACATCAGATTTGTCTTTTCTCCGGGAAGGCGAAAAATTGCAATAGCAGCGAAACTGCAAGAAGAATATAATAGATATTTAGATGTAACTGAAGAATGGTACGATTGACTCAAACACAGTCGTATTTTCTTTATTGAAGATATTTTAACATTTCACAACTAATTATTATACATGACCATTGATGTTTTGGGTTTATTGGTTTTGTTTGGTACCACTGTTGTTATAGGTTATGTTGGTTCTGTGATATTTGACAAAACCAGAATACCTGACATTATATGGCTTATACTTTTTGGTATAATCGTTGGTCCTCTATTTTCTTTTATAGAGAGGGAAATTTTCATAAACATATCCCCGCTTCTCGCTGCATTGGCTCTTTTGATAATACTTTTCGATGCAGGCCTTAATCTCGACTTTTTCAAACTTTTAAGAAACACCCCTCGCAGTCTTTTACTTTCCGTTGTAAATATACTTATCGCGATTCCCATTGTTGCTTTTGTATCCGTCTATTTTCTCGGGTTAAGTCTTCTTTCTGGTCTTCTGCTTGGTGCTATGCTTGGTGGAACAAGTTCTCCTGTTGTAATTTCTATTGTAAACAAATTGCGGACAAGAGAAAAAGTTAAAACAATTCTGATGTTAGAATCGATAATCACAGACCCTTTAGTAATTATAGTTTCTATAGCTCTGTTGAATTTAATTGTTCCAATTAACCAAAATTATTCTCCTTTACAGGGTTTGTTGGGAACATTTTCTATAGGAGCAATGTTAGGGCTGATAACAGGTCTTGTCTGGCTTTTTGTTTTGGATAAAATTAAGGATAGACCATTTGATCATATGCTTACGCTCGCGATAGTCTTTCTACTTTATGCATTAGTAGAATCGTCAGGTGGTAGTGGTCCTATTTCCGCATTCGCGTTTGGTGTAGTTTTGGGTAACGGCAAAAAATTCTGTGAGATGCTTAAGTTTAGAAAAATATTCACTGTCAGCAGGATTATGAGAACTTTTCAGGATGAAGTAACATTCTTCATAAAATCCTTTTTCTTTGTATACTTGGGACTTATTGTTGTTCTGAACAGGGAATATATTCTCTACGGTGTTATTATATCATTTATACTGATATTAACCAGAATTGTGTCAGTGAAAATTGCCTCTGTCAGGTTTAATATAGAAGCTATAGAAAGGAAAATTATGAGTGCCATGGTTCCCAGGGGGCTCGCTGCCGCTGTTCTTGCACAGTTACCAATGAGTTACGGGTTGCCAAACGCCGAAATTTTTTCTAACGTTGTTCTTGTAGTTATTTTAACAACTGTGCTGTATTCGACTTTTATGACATGGTTCTTTTCTAGAAAAAGTGAAATGGAAACTCTAAAACCAAAGCAAAAATAAAAGGAAGGGATTCGGACTTTTGTTGAAGGGCCGTTGCCGAGATTCGAACTCGGGCCAAGAGCTCCACAGGCTCTTATGCTAACCAGGCTACACCACAACGGCCATACCAGTATAAGATAGATTTGTTTTCAATTTATAAATGCGTTATTCAGACAAAAATAATTTTCTCAGCTTTCTTATTTTTTCCTATACCTTTTCCAAAGGATATAAAGCACAATGATAACGATTACCACTGATATGAGAATAACACCAGTATTGTCTGCCTGGGGTGGTGTGAAATTAAATGTCACTTCTTTTGTTATTTCGTTTTTTTCTGTTCCTGGACCGATGTAGTTTAAAATAAGCTTTCCCTGACCCTTAAGTACTATCGGAAATTCCAAAGTGGCTTTTTTATTTGCTTTGAGTTGTGTCACATAATCCACACCGACTGTTTTCTCATCAACAATTAGTTTTGATTCTATCGATTTTGCATCAGCTGTTCCCTTATTCGCTATTTCTATTTTTACTGTGTTTTTTTCGTAATTAGGCTCTATTTTTATTATGTCTATGAATATAGATCCCTTCACGGGTAGTCCTATATTGAATGTTTCTGCTGTTGGTGTGTTATTTTCATTTTTGTAGTTTGCAGTAAGTGTTAATGTATATGTTGCAGGTTCGGCAGAACTGTCTACACTGAGTTTGAAAAGACCCAGCTTAGATTTTCCGGCTTCTATGTTTCCAATGTAAACATTTCCACCAGAAAAAACAGGCACTATGTATGAGGAATTTGAAGCAAGGGATACTTCAACATCATGTGCCGTTCCAGTGCCTATGTTTTTAAAAATTGTTTCTAATTCTACAAAGTCTCCTGGTTCTATTATTTCCTTGCTTGTTTTAACATCTTCAATTATAAGATCTGGTGTCCCCTCAACGCGCACATAAACTTTTTCTACGGTATAATCATTTGAAGGCAGCTCGTATATTTTAAATTCCAACTCATAAGAATTGGTGGTTGCATTCTCATCTATGTGAAGGTTATAATCCAGGCTTACAGAATCCATCGCGTTTATTCTGTTAAATACTTTTATTTTATCTTCACCTGGAAGGAGTGTGAAAGGCGGTTTTGCTTGTATCTCTATCTTTATGTTTTCTGCATCGGCATATCCGTTGTTCTGTAACTCTATTTCTACATTAACGTTGTCTCCTGGGTTCACTGGGTATGGATTTTGTTTTGTCAAAACTATGTCTATGTCAGGGGAAATTAAAGCATGAACTGGGAGTGCTGTCAAGATACAAACCAAAAAAACTAAGATGAATTTATATTTCATAACTATCATCCTTTTTTGCTATAGTTTTTTATTATCTCGCCGTCTTTTAAATTAATTATCCTTTCCGCATATATACTTATTTTTGGGTCATGTGTCACTATCACAATTGTATAATTTTTCTTTTTGTTTAGTTCGTTTAGAAATTTTATTATTTTTTCTCCTGTTTTTGTATCCAAATTTCCAGTAGGCTCATCTGCAAGTATTATTTTAGGGTCGTTTGCAAGAGCTCTTGCTATCGCGACTCTCTGCTGTTCTCCACCAGAGAGTTGATTCGGTCTGTGATTGATTCTTTTCTCAAGGCCGACCAACTTCAAAAGCTCTTTTGCCTTATTTATCGCCTCATTTTTAGGCTTGTTTGCTATTCTTAAAGGAAGTGAAACGTTTTCCAACGCTGTTAAACTTGCTATTAGGTTAAACTGCTGAAAAATAAAACCTAATTTCTCTCTTCTTATTTTCGCTAATTGTGAATCATTCAACATGCTTAGTTCATTACCGTCGATAAAAACTTTTCCGTCGTCTGCTTTCAAAAGAGCTCCCATTATGTCAAGCAATGTTGTTTTTCCACTACCAGAAGGTCCCATTATGGTTACAAATTCGCCCTCTGAAATTTCTAGATTTATGTTTTTAAGAACATGTAATTCATTCTCCTTGCCCCTATTATAATACTTGTTTACATTTTTCAACTTTATTACATTCATATTACTCATACCTCAAGGCAACAACAGGATCAAGATCAGCTGCTTTTTTTGCTGGATAAAGACCACCAAGTATACCTAATACCAAGGCAAATCCCATACCAATCAACGCTAACTGAGGTGTTACAATAGCCGTTATTTTTCCTCCTGCGAAAGACCCTATCATAAACGATGCTGTAATGCCAAGTATAAGACCTCCCACACCTCCAATGAGACTTATCAGTGCGGATTCTATTAGTATTTGTTTCAGTATCATTCTACTTGTAGCGCCAATTGCTTTCATAACACCTATTTCTCTTCTTCTTTCAAGGACTGCCATTATCATAGTGTTCATTATACCCAAACCACCGACAACAGCAGCTATCCCACCTATTCCTAATGTGAATAATTGTATTTGAGTTGTTAATGTTGTTACTTGTCTTGCTATGTCTTTTCCTGATATTGTTTCAAGTGTATCATCCTCGTCTTCTATTCTTTCTGCAACTATTTCAACATCTTTTATATTTTCAGGTATCACGTAAACCATTTGATATGTATCTTTATCGAGTATATCCATAACATCATCTATAGGCACTATTACACCGCTGTCTATATCTTCTACATCAGACCTTTCGATTACTCCTATAATCTCAAAATCTCTTTCCTTTACCGTTATAAAATCGCCAACTTCCCATTCGAATTTGTCGGCGACATCTTTTCCTATTATAACAACGTCAGAATCGCCCTCTTCTAACTCCCTGCCCTCTTTCATACGTATTTTTTCGGCTTTAAAATATTCCAGTTTAGATGGCTCTAATCCTATGACAAAAAAATCAGGCGGATTTAATGGTCTTAGAGGTCCAGGGACATAAAAAACTATAGGCGCCACATCCCCAACACCGTCTATGTTTTTTATGGTTTCTACCTGTTCATCTGTTATGTCGGATCCGCTGAATCCTGTCAACATTCCTCCCGAACCCTTTTGATGAACTATTATTTTTCCCGCTACAAGTTGTAGATTGTTCTCTACTGTTCTATTTATACCTTCTGATATAGAACCCAACGCTACTATAGCAGCTATACCTATAACTATACCAAGAGCTGTTAAAAACGTTCTCGTTCTTTGTCTCATTATATTTCTAAAAGCTAAATCTAGCATTAAACAAACACCTAGTTTAAAACTATATTAACAATTGAACGATATTATTTTAATAGATTAAAATGGTAAAGAAAATCATAATTCATCACTTTGACCAGAACGCTCACGCGATGGTGAGATTTGGGGAAAATATAGAAATTCTTGGAATTTACGATGAGAGAAAAGAGTTAGAAGGAGTTGATGCTGGTTCTTTTTTGGGGATGGGAAAGATTGGTCTTAAGATAACACGAAACTTTGAAGCGCTCCTCAGGGATCACAGTAAAGATGCAGACATGCTCGTTACAACCGGTGAAGGCTTATATTTCACAGAAGAATGGAGAGCTAAAGAGTGGAAAGAACATGTAATAGAGGCTATAAAGAGCGGACTTGACATTTACACAATGAGCAAAATATTTTACGGTAAAAAAACAAAGGATTTGAAAAAGCTTGCTGAAAAACATGGTGTTAAATTCATTGAGGCGTCTGACCCCGATGCATTTGAAAAATATAAAGACTATGCAGTTTTGGCCAAGGAAAAGGGAATGAACACACCTGTTATTAATTTTACAGGAACATCAATGAATTCCGGTAAAATAACAGCTATGCTTACAGTAAGAAACCGTATAAGAGATTTTGGGAAAAAAGTTGGTGTTCTCGGAACAGAACCGTCTTCTGTTTTTATGGGCGTTGACGAACAGGTGGTTCCGGAAGTTTTACCAACTATGCGTGGTGCACATGCAATATTTGGCGCTATCAAAAAAATAGAAATTGAGAAAAAACCGGATTTGATCTTAGTTGGAAATCAGACGGGTCTCAGAGCAAGTGTAACTGATGTTAAAGAGGCAAGAGCTGGAGCAGTTGTTGCGTGGCAGATATTGCTTGGTTCTCAGCCCAGCAAAATTGTTTTATGCTCAAAATGGAAGAATGTTTCAGAGATAGGGCCGCACATCGAACTCATAAAAAATTCTATAGATGCTCCAGTGGTTGCTCTTATAATCAATGGATTTGGGTGTGAGAAAGGGAAACTAATGAAAATAATAGAAAATACCGAAAGTGAATTTGGGATTCTTACTTTAGATGTGTTTGCGACACCTGATAAATTAGACGAACTGATCAAGAGGATTGTTCCGATTTGATAAATTTTATTATCTGTGTTTGCTTCATACCCATTCTTTTGTACATGTCAACTGAGACCAATTGATCCAGAAGATCTATTATCATATCCTTTGCTACATCAGGATGCCAATAGTTTATAAATGAACTTGATTCTATTTCCATAACAATGTTCCTTTTGTTAAGAAGTAATCTTTTCATTTTCAATGCTTTGTCTCCTCTGAAACGATTTTCTATAGTTACAATTGGGTGTGAATTGCTCTTCAGGACAGATCCCACGGCTGAAATGTAGTTCCTCTCGTTAAAATTTTTCATAAGTTTTTGTAGAATTCTTTTGTCAGCATATTTTTCTATTACTTTCAGTGCTTTTACAGCTCTTCTTTTTTGGTTGTAAGTCATTTCTTTTAAATCAAATTTTAGCTCCTGCATTTTTACTCTGTCAATAAAACGGAGTTCTTCTAAAAGGACAGTATGTTTGTAGTGATTGCTGACTCCTCTTAAGAAATTTTCATATTTTTTGTTTATGTTGTTAACAATAGCTTTTACTATTTCTTTGTTAACACCCTCTCCTTGATATGTTATAATTTCCATTATAGATGGAAAATTTGGAATAAATGTATGCTCCCTGTGAACAAATATTATTATATTGCCAAGAGAGCGTATGGTTTTCCAGAAATTATCATATATTTTCTGTCTTGTTCTAAAATCTGAAACATTTTTTGAAAGCCAAGCGTAGTTTTCTTCAAACTGTTTCACTCTTTTGGAATTAGGATTTTTTTCAAATTCTTCCCATAAAAGAATTGATTTGTCTTTTTCAGGGGCATCCCTATTGAAATCGATTCCGAATGTTCTGTGTCTTGGTAATGTTGATATTATTAAAGAACCTCCTGTTTTCATCCAGCACAGGCTTGCAACAACTTCTGAATTCTCATCCCTGTCAAACGGACTTTCAAAAGCAGGGCCAGAATGGGGGCATACCCACACAGGGCCGTAGCCATTTTTGTAAATTATAAACCCTGGTTGAATATCCATCTCAAATAAATTGAAGTTCATATTATATATTATAGTAGAGCTTGCTTTAATTTTCTAAGCTCACAAATAGTTAAAAAACAAAGTTATAACTATAATTATGAGCACAATTCCAGAAACACAGCTACATGAACAGATTAAGAAAAACTTAGAGAAATCAGGCTATAGATTTGTTGGAAAATATAGACACTCCGCTGCCAAAATTTGTGAATGGACAAAGAAAAGCCTTCGGGGAGAAGGTGTTTGTTATAAACAGAAGTGGTATGGGATAGAAAGCCATAGATGTTTACAATGCACTTTGAGCCTCTTTTGTATGACCAGGTGTATTTATTGTTGGAGAAGTTTTAAAGCCTTCATTGGGGAAGGTGTTGAAAATCCTGTTGATGAGCCAAAAGACATTTTGAACGGTCTTATAGAAGCACAGAGAAGTCTTTTAAGTGGGTTTGGTGGAAACAAAATGGTAGACAAGAAAAAGTTTAAAGAAGCTCAAAATCCAACCAATTTTGCGATAAGTTTGGTTGGAGAGAGTATAGTGTATCCAAAAATTTCTGATTTCATAAAAGAAGTCCACAGGATCGGCGGTTCAACATTCCTTGTTACTAAAGGGACATCACCGGATAAACTAGAAAAATTAGAAGAAGAGCCTACAAATTTATATATAAGTCTGTGTGCACCTGATAAGGAAACATTTATGAAAGTTGATAGGCCCGTCGTAAAGGATGCTTGGGAAAGACAAATGAAAAGCCTTGAGATAATGAACAGTTTCAAAAACAGGAAGGTTATTAGAATAACACTCGTGAAAGGTTGGAACATGAAAGATCCTGAGAAATATGCGAAACTCATAGAGAAAGCAAATCCAGATTTTATAGAGCCTAAAGCTTACATGCATTTAGGAGAAAGTCAGTCAAGACTTCCCAGAAATGCTATGCCAACAATGGATGATATAAGAGAGTTTGCAAAAAAACTGTCTGATGCAAGCGGTTACAAATATAAAGATGAATTCGAGCCCAGCAGGGTTGTTTTATTATCTAAAAAATAGATTTTCTTTTTTTATTTTTCTTCTTCCAACTATTAATTATGTTTTGTCCTTTTTGTCATGAAAGAATGCTTTCCAAAACTGTAGAAGGTATTGAAGATGTTTTTATGTCTGATGCTTTTGATATCGATATTGATGATGAAATCATGGAAAGGGAAAATGTTAAAATTTATGTATGCAAAAAATGTGGTTTTACAAGAAAAACAGAGATTTAGTTTTTAGATGATCATGCTTCTTTAATTTGTTTTGTATTTTTTTCTATCCAGTCTAAGAACTCATGATTGCCTGAAACAATAGGAAGGAAGATTATACATGGAGTTTCATAACTATGAATTTTTTTAACTTCTTTTATAATTTCTCTTCGCAGCACGCTTCTTGTTTTAATGATTAGAACTGTTTCATCCGATTTTTCTATCTTGCCTTTCCACCAGAAAAATGATTTTATACGTGGTATTATGTTAGCACAAGCTATCAAGTTTTTAGATAATAATTTTTCAGCTATCAGATTTGCCTCTATTTCATCTTTGGTTGTTATGTATCCTATAAGAAATTCAGACATATCAGGACTTCTCTATTGCTCTTTTAATCTCTTCTAAATCCATGCCAGGTCTCACTTTCTTAAGCAGCTCCCGATTTTTGTTTGGATCAACAAGAAAATTACCAGCTATAAGGTTTCTACCTATAAGAGCAGGAAATTTCATGTGGGACCTGTCCTGTATATTAACCTTTGTTTCGTATATTTCGCCATCTATTTCTATCTTTGCTGTAACAACAGGCCTTATAATCTTTTGTTTGAATGAAGGATTTTTAACCACAGTGGTTTTTATTACAGGTCCTACCTTTGCTTTAGAAGCAAGCTGTGTATCTATTGAGCTTTGTTTTGCACCTGTATCAAACAGCGCGTATGTTTCAACTTCTTCCTCACCAATAATTTTTACTTTTTCAACTATGCCTACTATTTTTGGTTTTTTCATAAGTGTATATATTATATTTAGTTGATTCAATATTAAAAATAATATGTTTATCGAACATCCGTTAATAGAAAAGAATTCTCTGGAGTACAGGAAATATCAATATAATCTCTTTAGAAAAGCGCTAAAGAAAAATCTGATGATAGTTCTGCCGACTGGCCTTGGAAAAACAAATATTGCGATTCTTCTAACTGCAGAAATACTAAAAAATTATCCAGAGTCGAAAATTCTTGTAATGGCCCCCACTAGACCGTTGGTAAACCAACACTATAAAGCGTTTTCAAAATTCATGAACATTGACAAAGAGAAGATGGTTGTGATAACGGGAACGGTGAAACCAAAGAAAAGAAAAAACCTTTACTTGGAAAAACAAATAATATTTGCAACTCCTCAGACGATAAACAACGACCTAGAGAAAATGAGATTATCATTAAAAGATTTCGCCCTTCTTGTTATAGACGAAATCCATCATGCCGTGGGCAGGTATGCTTATCCTTTTGTTGCTAGAAAATATTTGGAACAATCAGAAAAGCCTAGGATTTTAGGCCTAACTGCATCTCCTTCTAGCCAAATAGAAAAAATAAAAGAAATATGTGACAAATGTGGAATTGAGTCTATAGAAATAAGAACGGAGAGTGATGAAGATGTTAGTCCATACGTAAAGGAAAAGAAAATAGAATGGGTGGAAGTTGTTTTGCCGGACAGTTTTTATCAAATAAAGGAATATTTGGACAGAGCTTACAAAAAGAGATTGGAAAAACTTGCAAGTATGGGCTTTATAAGAACGATTAGAATACCTAAAAAAGTTTTATTGGAGCTGCAGGCAAAACTTGCTATTGAAGCTAGAAGGGGCTTTAAAAAAGCGTTTCACGCGCTTTCATTATTAGGGCAGGCTATAAAAATAGAACACGCGCTGCTACTCTTGGAAACACAGGGTATAGGACCTCTCCGCAAATACCTAAAAAAACTCGAAGGTGATAAAAAGGGTAGATCTGTGTTAAGGGATAAAGATGTTTTTGAGGCTGTCAAAATTGTTAACAAACTTTCCGAAACCGGAGCAAAACACCCAAAAATAAGTAAATTATGCAGCATAGTCAGTAGATACCTTTCTGAAAATCCCGACATTAGAATAATAGTATTTGCAAACTATAGAGATAGCGTTAATGAAATTGTTTCAGCGTTGAAAAACATTGAAGGTGCAAAGCCTGTAGCATTCGTCGGGCAAAAAACATTAAGTCAAAAAGAACAAATAAGAATTCTGAATGAATTCAGAGAGGGAAAATACAACATACTTGTTGTGACGTCTATTGGAGAAGAAGGCCTTGATATTCCATCAATGGACATTGCTATATTTTACGAGCCGGTTCCGTCAGAAATAAGAGCTATACAACGCAGGGGTAGAGTTGGTAGGCAAAAGTTTGGAAAAATAATTATACTTATTACAAAAGGGACAAGAGACGAAGCCTATTACTGGTCAGCGAAACATAAAGAAAAAAAGATGAAACAGTTGTTAAAAAGAATGTCGAAAAGGGAAGAAACAATTCCTGTTCAAAAAGACCTTAGCGCTTTCACCTAATGACTTTGAAAGCATTGTTGTTTCTAATAATTACTGAGCGAAAATTCAAAGTTGTAAATTTATAAAATTAATTATTAACATTGAATATGAGTCCACGAAGTTATGGGAGAAAGGTTTTTGTGTACACCAAAGGTGATCTTAATAGGATGAAAAGACTTGTTGTGGTTGGTGATATTCATGGAGATTTAGGCGCGTTTAAACTGGTGCTGAAATCTGTTAATTTGCGTGAAGACGGGCTAATTTTTTTGGGAGACTATGCGGACAGAGGGCCTCACGGCATTGAAGTAATTGAGGGAGTGGAATCGTTAATTGATAAATATTCTGGAAATGTTGTGGCATTAAAAGGCAACCATGAAGATTATGTAGATGGCGAACCGAATTTTATGCCGTGTACTCTAATTGCTGAAGTGGAAAGAAAAAAAGGTGAGTGGGATGTATATTTTAAAAGGAATTTAGAGCCGTTTTTGAACAGTTTGTACTTGGCAGCAGTAATTCCTGGGTGGTTTCTCTTTGTTCATGGAGGCATTTCAAGTAAGATAAAGTCTTTAAGTGACTTTGAAAGCCCTGAAGTTGAAGAAGATGTTTTGTGGTCCGACCCTTTCGATGGTTACGGGGAATATCCCAACAGAAGAGGTGCCGGCATAGAATTTGGCGAAGATGTAACAAAAGAGGTGTGCGAAAGGTTAGGTGTTAAAAGCATAATACGGAGTCACCAACCCAGAAAAGCCTTGGAAGGTCCTTTTTATCAGCATGGCCGTAGGGTTGTTACCATCAGTTCAACCAGCGTATATGGTGGAAGGCCATTTGTTTATATACTGAATCTCCAAAATCTTGAGGATGTGCATTATCAATTTTTAGATGAGCTGCTTTAAACATACTTTAGAATTAGTTTTCAGGCAGCTTTATTCCAAATATTTTGCTTTCACCGTCTTGCATACTTACTCCGTAAACTTGGTCTGCCTCTTTAATAATAGCATCATTATGTGATATTATTATAAACTGAGCGTCCTTTGAATGCCTCTTTATTAGTTTTGCAACGAGGTTCGAATTCTTTTTATCTAAAGCGGCGTCTGCTTCGTCCAGTATATAGAAAGGTGTCGGTTTATGACGCTGGATTGCAAAAAGAAAGGCAAAGGCCGTTAAGGTTTTTTCACCGCCTGACATACTGTCTATGTGCAACAGTTTTTTTCCAGGCGGCTGAGCTTTGATAAGCAAGCCCGAATCTATGTTGTTTGGGTCCTCAAGTTCCAGCGATGCCTCTCCACCTGTTAATTCGTTATACACCTCTTTGAAGTGTTTTTTGATGCTTTCCAAACAAGAAAGAAATACTTCTTTCCTTCTTTCCTCGATTTTCATCATTGTTTCAATAATACTGTTTCTTTCTGAAACAATTTTATCTACTTTTTCCTTGAAATCGTCAAACTCTGTTTTAAACGCTTCAAAATCCTCTATTGCTTTTAAGTTAATCGAACCTAAAGCCTGCATTTTTTCTAAAGTTTCTCTTTCCTTGGCTTTCAAAACAGAAATACTCATGTCTATAAACGGTTTTAGTTCCTTCCCTCCTTCTTTAACTCTTACGCTTAAATCCTCGAATTTTGCTTCTATTTTAGCCTTCTCTATATTGAGTTTACCAAGCTCTTGCTGTATGGTTATTCGTTTTTCGTATGCTTCTCTTCTTTTTTCTCTTATTTTTCTCATCTTTGCATCAAGAGCGGATTTTCTTATTTCAACGTCTGTTTTTCCAAATTCTCTTTCCTTTCCGGCAAGCTCTTTCAGTTCTGCCTCAATTTCTAGTAATCTCTTCTGAAGGACTTTGTTTTCATCTTCAAGTTTCTTTCTTTCAGACTGATATTTACTCACTTCCTCTGATGAAGATCTTTTTTTGTAAAAACCTCCTGTCATTGCTCCGGATACTTCTATTAGATCGCCGTCTAATGTCACTATCTTTACCCTTGTTTTCTCGGCTATTTTTTTTGCTATGTCTATATTCTCTACACATGCTGTTCTTCCAAAAAGGTAATTAATCACAGGCTCGTACTTTTTGTCGTATTGAATAAGATCTGATAACCATCCTATAGCCCCGGGAGGTAAAGGTTTTTTTGGCGGTGAAACAATTTTATTTAGTGGTAAGAACTTGGCCCTTCCTATCTTCTGGGATTTAAGGTGTTTTATACATTTAACAGCGGTTTCAGAAGTATCAACAACAACATCATATAGTTGTTTCCCAGCAGCAACTTCGACAGCTACCGTGTATTTTGAAGGTACGTTTATAAGATTCATAACTGTTCCGTGAACACCATCGAAGTCGAGAACAGATTTGACAGCTGGGTTGAAGTCCATCGACATTAATCTGTCAGTTAATGTTTCTATCCTCATCATCTCTCTTTCGTTTGATTGTATTTTGTCTCTAAGTCTTTCCGCTTCAGCACGTAAAGATGTGATTTTCTTTGTTATTTCTATCTCATCAGAAGCTTTCAAAACCCTTTGTGTTATAACATCGAGTTTCTTTTCTTCTTCAGCAAGTTCCTGGTCTAATTTGTTTATCTGCTCTTCCAACTCATTAGATAGCCTTTCTTTCTCTATTATCTTCTTTTCGATATTTTCTAACCTAGCTTTTGCGTTGTTGTATTCTTTTAACAGAATAGCATCCTTTATCTTTTCCAAATCCTCATTTAGTTTTTGATACTCTAAAGCCATGTCCCTTTCTTTTTTGAGTTTGTTTATTATGTTTTCCTTTTCTCTCAGTATTATTTCTGCTTCTTTTATTTTCTCTTCTACTTTAGCTAGCTCCTTTTCTGCTTTTTGTTTTTTATCTTCATACTCTGCGATGCCTGAAACTTCATCTAGGATCTTCCTTCTTTCTACTGGGTCCATTTCTACTATTTGTGTGACATCTCCCTGCGTTATTATATTATGTCCATCTGGATGGAGCCCTACTTGAATAAGTGTATCTACCACCTGTTGTCTGGTGACTATTTTACCATTTAGCCTATAGGTGCTAACACCTTTCAAGTTAGTTTTCCTGCTTATAGATACTTCATCTTCGTCAAACGGTAATACTCTTTTAGAGTTATCAAAGTAAAGTGAAACAACAGCGTATTCTGATCCTTTCTTCTTTGCACTCCCGTGAAATATCAAATCATGTGTTTTGTTTGCTCTCAAACTCTTGGCAGATGTTTTACCGAGAACGTAGATGAAAGCGTCTGCTATGTTTGATTTTCCGCTACCATTTGGTCCTGTAAAAACAGAAAATCCAGGCGGTATTGGTATGGAAGTCTTTCTCTTAAATGATTTAAATCCCTGAATTACCAGTCTATTAAGTTTTATCATCAACTCTCCTCCGGTGTTTTTAGGTTTCCAATGTGAAAACCCGCAACAACTTAAATTTTATCGCGTTGTTAATTATTGTATCATTGCTCATTTTTATTTTTTGATGGAATTCCAATCGTATCAATTCATAAATCAATAAAAATAAATAATAATTATGCTAGAATCTTTGGTTAGTTTCCGTGAGATAAAGAAAAGGCCGTATATTATGTTTTTATGGGCATTTTTTATATGTCTGATCGCCATATTTTTGAGTTCTCAATTAGGTGGTTCTATAAGCGTTGATCAGGGGTTCATGAGCGTCGTTTTCACCATTATACCTTCAACGTTTTTCATAACATACTTGATAAAAAGGGAGGAGGAAACAGAAGAGAGATATATCAAAAAACACGCTAAAATTAGCTTTTGGGAAAGACATGAAAAATACATAATGATTTTGCTTTTCTTTTTTGCAGGTCTAACACTTGCCTATTCCATATCTTACATGGTTTTGCCAAAGGGTTTCTTTCTTTCACAGGTTAATAAAATAAATGAGATAATAGGTATTAGCGGTAAGGTTAGCGAGGCTGTTGACTCTAAATTACTTTTCTTGGAAAGTATATTTTACAACAATGTGAAGGTTCTGATGTTTTCTTTTATATTTTCTTTTATATTTGGTGCAGGTGCTATTTTTATATTAGCATGGAACGCCAGCATATTAGGCGTTAGAATAGGTCAGATTTCAACTTCTTTATGGGAAGTGCCAATAAAATCGTTGCCCTTTCTCCCCCACGGTGTTTTTGAAATAGGTGGCTACATAGCGGCTGGATTAGCAGGCGGTCTGCTATCAACAGCAATTATAAGAAAGAATAAAGTAGAGGTGTTGAAGGCAATAGCTATTGATAGCCTAAAGGTCTTTCTATTGGCTCTTTTCTTGGTGTTTATAGGCGCTATAATAGAGGTTTATTTGTAAAACTATTATAATGTTGTCTACCCATATTTATTTTTTAAAAAAATTCTACGTTGTTTATCGAAATAAAGCTTTATAAAGGCCCTGTGACAATATATATATAGGTGAGCAAATGACTTTATTTACCGGAGGAATATTGGAATACGCCATAGTGGTTTTCTTGGTATTAGTGTTTGCAGAGTACGCAAAGGTCAGGAGCAAGATAGAGAAGCAGTTTGACTTCATTATTGGTGGAGTGCTTTGGCTTTTGCTTGCATGGACATTCAGTGGCTTGACATTCTGGGGACTTATAGGTGACGTTGCAACATACGGTGGCTACTTGTTTGAGTTCCTTGGATGGCTATTGATATTGATCGGTGCGCTTTGGGCAGGAATAAAAATGATAATGGAGTAGGCGGATAAACAGCAACTATTTTTTATTTTTTTATTTTTATTTATTTTTTC
>CAYYWW010000019.1:0-16733 GCA_964475515.1 uncultured archaeon
AAAAACTTTAAAAATGTAACTACTATTATTTAATTAGTTCGAACAAAAACGAACAGCACAAACAGAAAAATTAACATGTAATTCGCACAAACTAAAAAAATAGTAAAAATAGGAGGTGAAGTACTATGGCAGAAGCAGAAAAAGAAACAAAACAAAAAGCAACAGCTGACGACAATGTAATTTTTGTAGGTAAAAAACCTACAATGAGCTACGTACTCGCTGTAATGACACAGTTCGACGGTGCTAAAGAAGTGCACGTCAAAGCAAGAGGAAGATCCATATCAAGAGCAGTAGACGTTGTCGAGGCTGTAAAAAACAAATTCATAAAAGACATAAAATCAGAAGTTCAGATAGGAACAGAAGAAGTTACTGACAGCGACGGAAAGAAAATCAACGTGTCAACAATAGATATAGTTCTTAGAAAGTAAAGCCAGTAGCATTAGAACAATATTTTTTCTTTTTTCTTTTTATTTTTGAAATTTTAGATATGAGAATAAAGAAGATTTAAATCTTAATTATAAATTTAAATTCAGATAAGTTAGTTTTACTCATTGATTCGACCTGCTATGTCCATAAATCAAGAAAATAAAAAAGAGCAGCCTGGCGCTAATTCTATTTTAACTAACGAAGAAAGAACAAGACTTGTGGAGAGATTCAAACAATTTCTCAAGCAAAAAAAATATAGAAAAAAACTAGAAGAAGCTGCTCTCGAAGAAAAAGCATTTGTAGTTAATTTCAGTGACCTTGATAAATTCGAACGAAACCTAGGGGATCTTTTGTTGAATAATCCAGAAACCTTTTTTGAAATTTATGATGAAGCAGTAAGCGAAATAGAAAAACTACCAACAAAAGTGAGACTGAGAGTTTCAAACCTTCCGTACACTATCAACATAAGAAACCTGAGGTCTAAACATATAGGAAAGTTTATAGGAACCGAGGGAATAGTGAGAAAGGCGAGCGAAATAAGACCAGAAGTTGTTTCAAAAACATGGAAGTGTCCAGCCTGTGATGAAGAAATAATTCAAGAGAGAATTGGAACAAATATATTCAGACCATTAGAATGTCCAAACTGTGGCAATAGGAAGGGATTCAAAGAAGTCGGTAAAGAAATGATAGACACGAGATGGATTGTAATAGAGGAACCATTTGAACTAACAGAAGGTGAAAGACCTTCTCAGGTAACGGTTTTTTTAAAAGAAGACCTCGTATCACCAGAAGGAAGAATTATAACAGAACCTGGAAACAGATTAAAAATAACGGGTGTTTTAAAAGAAGTGCCGAGAGGAAAAATATCATCAGTAAAACTTGATTTTTACTTAGAAGCCAATCATGTTGAACCGACAGAAGCTGGTTGGGAAAGAATAAAAATAACAGAAGAAGATGAAAAGAAGATTAAAAAAATGGCGAAAGACCCTAAAATATATGACTTGCTTGTGGATTCTATAGCTCCCTCTATATATGGTTTAAGGGAAATAAAGGAGTCCATAGTACTCCAACTTTTTGGTGGTGTCCCAAGAGAACTTAAGGACAAGACAAAGCTAAGAGGAGATATACACATCCTTCTTGTTGGTGATCCAGCCAGCGGTAAATCACAACTTTTAAAACTTGTCCCGCAGTTAGTTCCAAGAGGGAAATATGTGAGTGGTAAAGGAGTAACAGCAGCGGGGTTAACAGCGAGCGTCTCCCGTGATGAACAATTTATGGGCGGATGGGTTTTGGAAGCAGGAGCAATGGTTCTTGCCAACAAAGGGCTTCTTGCCATAGACGAATTCGAAAAAATGTCTCAAGAAGATCAAATCGCTATGCACGAGGCATTAGAACAGGGCTGTTACGACTATAACACTGAAATAATCTTTGAAGATGGTAATATGACCACTATTGGTGATTTCGTAGAAAAATATTTACCGAAAGCATCTAATGGTGACAGAATCTACAATGACATCTCTCACAAAAACATAAAAATAATATCTACGGACTTCAAAGATATAAAGCCATCAAAGATAAAGGCAGTTGGAAAACACAAGGAAAACGAAATGTATTATATCAAACTTTTCACAGGCCAAGAACTAAAAATCACACCAAAGCATCCAGTTTTTGTTATAAGAGATGGAAAAATAACATTTGTCGAAGCAAAAGAGCTTAAAACGAATGATTGGTTACCGATTCCCACTTATATACCAGTAAAAGGGAAGAGTCATGTTTTCAAATTCAAACCGCCAAGGCAAACAAAAAGAGATAAGCACATCAAAATACCATTGAAAACAACACCTGAATTTATGGAATGGCTCGGATACGTTGTTGGTGAGGGAAATGCGGAAGTCAATAGAAAAAGGAAAGCCGGAATATGTTTCACAAACAGCAACAGTGAGATAATAAAAAGATACATTTCACTTGTAGATAAACTTTTTGGAATAAAACCTTACATTCAGGAAAAGGAAAAAAGAAAAATGATAAGATGCATATCAAGAGTTCTTTACGACTTTGTCTACACTATTGGAAACAACATACTTAACAAACCACATGAGAAAAGCCTACCTGAATGGGTATACACTTTACGAGAAAGGGAAATAGCATCATTGCTCAGGGGCCTCTTTGACAGCGAAGGTTCTGTTAATTACAAATATGGAACTATAACATTTTCCACCACAAGCAAAAAACTTGCAACCCAAGTCCAAAAACTCTGTTTAAGACTTGGTATATTTGCAGGGCTGTACGAGGATTCGAGCATGAAAGGCAACAGAAAATATCCTGCTTACAAAATTCAAATATCAGGCAAAGAAAATGTAAAAAAATTCCACAAGCTCATTAATTTCACTGGAAAGAACAAAGAAAAACTGGAGAAGCTGCTTGAAAAAAATACCAAATCGAGCAAATGGAATCATATACCAAATATAATGGAAAGCGTAGAAAATGTTAAAAAAACACTGCGTTTGTCAGATAAAGAATGCGCAAATTACATCTTGACCGATGTAAGAAGACGAAACTCCTTATCCAAAAATCTTTTAGCAAAAATTTTGAAAAAATTCAATCTGAGAATAAAAGAAATAGAAAAGCTCAGGAATAGGCTACTTCATGTGAAAAAATATGAAGAGTTTAAAGAAATAAGAGAAAAACTCAGAATCAGTCGTTCAGAAATTGCAAGAAGAATCGGAATAAGTGAGCAGAATTTGTGGTATTGGAAAGTTGTTAAAAGGAGTAAAAAGTTATTGGATAAGTCCATAAAAGAGGCAATTAGAATATCTGATGAGATGCTGGCAGTAAAATCTGCGATTGACAATATAAAAATGGTACTTAATGCTCCGGTAGAATGGGTTAGAATAAAGTCCATAAAAAGGATCAGAGGTGAATTTTGGGTATACGATGTCACAGTAAACCCCACGAGAACATTTATAGGTAATGGTATTGTATGCCACAATTCTGTTTCAATAGCCAAGGCTTCAATTGTTGCTACATTACCGGCTCAAACATCGGTTTTGGCAGGCGGAAATCCGAAATTCAGCAGATTCGATCCTTATGTTCCGATAGCCAAACAAATAACAATACCCGACACACTTCTAAGCAGGTTTGATCTAAAGTTCGTATTGCGGGATATTCCAAGCCCAAAGGAAGACAAAAAAATAGTTGATCACATTCTGTCCAGCAGGGAGGAAGAAAGCACGGCAAGTGTTCCAGCATTGGATGCAGAGTTTATTAAAAAATATGTTGCCTACGCTAAAGAAAATTGCCATCCGGTAATTCCCAAAAAAACAGGCGAATTGCTCAAAAAATTCTATGTTGAGACCAGAAAAAGAGCACAAAAACAAGGCTCTGCGATACCTATAACTCTCAGGCAGTTTGAGGCGTTGCTGCGTCTTTCAGAAGCAAGCGCAAGAATTCAACTAAGTCCGGTTGTCAGAAAACAGGATGCGCAAAGAGCTATAAGATTGATGATGGCCTCGCTAGAACAGCTTGGTCTTGTCCCTGAAACTGGTGAAATAGATGTTGATAGAACAGAGGGAGCTACAACGAGCAAGGAGCGATCAAACATAAGAATAGTATTAGACATAATCGAAGAGCTTTCGAAGAAAAAGAAAGAGATGTTGGTAGCGGAGATAGAAGATAGAGCAAAAAAAGAGGGTGTTGAAAACCCAGAAGAAATAATAGAACGCCTTAAGAGAGAAGGTATGCTATTCGAACCATCTCCAGGTTACGTGCAGAAGGTTTAATTTTCGGTTCAATATATCAGATTGTCCTCTTCTTTAATGGTATTGAGAACGAGCTTCGTCTCGGTTCTCTCTACAAAATCGTAGCTTTGAATTAGTTTAACAAAATTATCCAAAGCCCGTCTATTTTTGAACCTAGCTATTAAAGTTGCGTCAAAAGCTCCGGTATGATCATAAACTGCATAAACATTTCTGTGCGTAGCTATTTTCTTTTCAACCTCAATAAGCTTACCCTTAGCTATCCTGATTTCTATTATAACAAGAATGTCGTAACCCAATTTTTCATAGTCCAATGAGCAAGTATATTTCCTTATTATTCCCATTTTTTCAAGCTTTTTCACATGTTTTAAAACAGTTGCAACACTTATCCCCAGTTTTTTTGCTAGTTTTCTATAGCTCTGTCTTGAATTTTTCATTAGTAAATTCAGTATCTTCTTATCAAGCTCGCTTATAGAGAACTCCTTGTTCACAAATGTTCACCTTTTAATAGTTTTTTATTAAATTGGTTTTAATTATTTAAATTTTTTCCATGATTTTGCAAACAAATGTTTATTATTTTGTCATAAAGTTATATAAATTTATCAACGAAACTATGCTTATACTTCAATAAACAATATTCGAGGTTGAAAAATGACAGAACTAGATGAAAAACAAAAACAAGTCCTTGAAGACGTTAACAAAAACAAGGTTAAATTCATAAGCCTACAGTTTACTGATCTATTTGGTAATGTAAAAAACGTTACCATTCCTAGAGAAGAACTAAGAGATAGTTTTGTATACGGCACATGGTTTGACGGCTCTAGTATTGAGGGATTCGCAAGAATATGCGAGAGTGACATGCTTCTCAAACCAGATCCCAATACCTACACTATAATTCCATGGTTAGGAAGCGAGACAGGTAAAACAGCGAGGCTTATATGTGATGTTTATACGACTACTGAAAAACCATTTGAATCTGATCCAAGGTTCATTCTAAAAAAAGTAATTGAAGAGGCGAAAAAAAGAGGTTTTATTTATTATACAGGACCAGAGATAGAGTTTTTCCTCTTGAAGACAGAAAATGGGTTTGAAAAACTACCTCATGATGTTGGCGGTTATTTTGACCTAACACTTGATAAGGCTTACGAAATAAGAAGTGAAATGATTAAAACTCTTCAAGAGCTTGGTGTTTCAGCAGAAGCAAGCCACCATGAAGTAGCTTCTGGTCAGCACGAAATCGATTTAAAATACAGCGACGCGCTAACAATTGCGGATGAAATAGTAACTTTAAAGTTCACACTAAAGGCAGTAGCAGAAAGGTATAATTGCTACGCTACATTCATGCCTAAACCGTTTTTTGGAATTAACGGGAGTGGGATGCATATTCATCAAAGTCTTGGGAGCAAAGAAGGAAAGAACCTGTTTTTCAATGGAAGTGACAAATACATGCTTTCAGAACTGGCTTATAACTTCATAGCTGGTCAGCTTAGCCATGCAAAAGCAATGGCAGGTATAGTGGCACCGACGGTTAACAGCTATAAACGCCTTGTTCCAGGCTACGAAGCTCCTGTTTATATATGTTGGGGGAGTGTCAATAGATCAGCTCTTATAAGGATACCGCGAATTTCTAAGGGAAAGTGGTATGCAACAAGAGCTGAGTTAAGATGCCCGGACCCGAGCTGTAACCCATATCTTGCATTTGCCGTTATGTTAAAAGCAGGACTAGATGGGATTAACAAAAGAATGAAACCGCCTGAGCCTGTTGAAGGAGATGTTTATAAATTTAACAATAACAAACGTTCAAAACTTGAAATAGAAACTCTACCAGGCTCTTTAATTGATGCAGTTAGAGAAATGAAAAAAGACAGTATAATCGAGGAAACCCTCGGAAGCAGGACGTTTCAAAAATATGTGAATGCGAAAGTTAAAGAGTGGGAGAGTTTTATAACTCATGTAACAGATTGGGAAATTAAAAGATATCTAGATTTGTTATGATTCACTAATGATTTGTTAATCGTAAACCCCTGTTTCACTCTCTCGACGTTTCATCTCTTCTTCATGCGCCAGCTCCAATAATTTTTTTATTTCCTCTTCGTATTGCCCACCGAGTCTGTACTCCACCTCTTCCATTATGGCATCGATAACATCTTCTGGTCTCGCTCTTCTGGAAATTCTTACGGACAAACAAACGCTGTGTATTAAATGTTCCTTACCTTCACCCCAGCAGTCAAAATACACCTCTCTCCTTATAAGGCCCCCTTTAATACACTCAATTTTGAAATGGTATCTATCATTTTCAGCTGTAAATTCACGGCCTACAAGATCCTCTACCCTCTCAATATCATCTATACTCCCTCCACCAACGAGAGAAACTTGATACTTCATAAATTTCATTTAAATAAAATTAATTTATACGTTTCGCTCACATTCACTCCTTTAAGAACTTCCATAAATTACTTACGCCGTTAGCATAGAAAGAGCTCCAGCTAAATCTTCCAAAATCGGGAGAAGGTAAACTTCTTTCTCAAGTTTTTTAAGGTTCTTCCAGCGAGATTGTTAAGATAAGAATGATATACAGGTGCTGAGATACTCAAGCATGAAATGGAAAATATAACCTAAGAACACAAAACTTTAATATGTTAACTTGAGATGGATTGTGCCTAAAAATTTTCGCACCGTGTGGTTTGTTCCTTAAAATCACCTTCCTCCTGCAAATAGAAAATTTAGCTTAGGTTTTGGTTTTGTGTTTTAAGGATAAAATCTTTGGATGCACTGCTCAAGATGCTGGTGGAGAAAAAGCTGTGTATAAAAAATGATGAAAGTTTTGGGTTTATAAGTTTATAGTTCTTGCTCCTTATCTTAACAATTTCCTTCTGGCACCTGCTGCTGAAGACGTGGCTGCTCTTTAACCCCTTAGTGGCAAGCGCTTTGTGGCCCAATCAACCCGCACCGTATTTGCTCGCACTGCATACCTGTAGAAGACTAACCCTAATCTGTTTTCCTTCCTCTCCATCTTTCCCTATGGCCCCTTTGATTTGAATCGATTATAGATTTTGTAAATTAGCTCAACTACTCCTGTTGCTCTCTGCTCAGAAACATTAGGCCACTTCCCCTCTTTCAAGTATGGTAACATTGCTGAATCCAAATAAAGGAGATCTCCGAGGCAGTACCCAAGTACTGGATAGATTTCCCATGGCAACCCTTCCGTAAACGCTACGCCGCACATGCCAGCTAAAAATCCAGCCCTAACTCCGTTCCTAACGATCGCAACCGCGGTAGAAAGTTCTTCGTTTTCTTCCTTACACTTCCTTAAATCCTTTGGTAAGAATTCCGCATAAATTAAGTCCCTTGAGAATTCACTCGCATATAGGCGGAAGATACGCGCGTAATTTTTTAGGATCTCCATCATCATTTAAAAATCACTGCATTATATTTAAAAATTTATTTATACGTTTCGCTCACTTTATTCTTTAAGAAATAAGTGAACTTTATCTTTTGCCTTTTCTCTTTTTTTCTGGTGTTCTGTCAGAAACTTTTGGATTTTTTCTATTACAATAGATTTAAGTTCGCCTGTTAACATTTTTCCACTTTCGTAATCTTCCTTTATCTTCTGGAGTTTTTTGTCGTCAGGCTCAAAAATGAACCTGAGGTATTGGAAAGAAACATCAACGTCTGTATTTCCACCATATTTTCTGTGCTCTTCAATGCTATTACCCCCGCCAGAGAATGCATATTTCATTATTTTGGTTTTTACTTCTTCAGGAGTATCGGTCAATGAAATGTAAGAAAATGGATCGCTGCTTGACATTTTTCCACCCTTTAATCCAGGCAAAAGTTTGTGGTATGTCGCTGACGGTAAGAAAAATTTAAACTCGTTTTTTACTCTTTGAGCAATGTCTCTTGTAAGCCTTATATGAGGGTCCTGATCAATACCAACCGGAACAACAACAGGTTTAGGTCCCCCATACTCTTCTAACTGTGGATGAAGAATATCTCCTACCTGTGTTAATACAGAAACTATTTTTGCAGGTGATATGTCACCATATATATCTTTTAATTCATTCAAAGTTGTCCTTCTCCCTAACATAGAGATTAGCCTATAGTATGGAACGCTTCTATCGGATTGAAAGTAAAAATCGCAGTTTTTTGGTTTAAGGCCAAGAGCTATATAATTCACAAGATACTCCTCTATAGCAGTTTCCCTGAGCTTCTCCATAGGAATTTTGCGCATATTATAAGCTTCTATATCAGCAACGCATACGAATAATTTAGCACCTAATTGCTGGTAGTAAATCATTTGCTGTGCAAGTATCATATGTCCGAAATGAAACTTACCAGAAGGCATAAGTCCAGTCATCATGGCAAAATCTTCTTTCTTCTTTATAGCTTTGAGTATCAAATCGAATCCTCGGTGACCAAATATTATACCCCTTTTCATGAGCAGGTGGGGATTTTTCAACTTTTTCAACACTGGTCCGAAGGGTTCTATGCCGAAGTTCTTCATTAATTGTTCGTAGTTTTTCACTTCAATTGATTTCCACGGGTCTATCTTTTCACTTCCTTTACCAAGATCCCTTCCAGTTATTTTGCTCATATTCATCATTAATTTCTTCGGATATATAAATCTCTCCAACAGATTGAAATAAATGTAATGTAATAAGAGTGGGACGAAATGGAGTGGAGAGGTTAATTTTCTGACGCGTTAAATTTTCGCCAAATGAATTGCTCTGTAATTTCCGTTATTATCTTTTCTATCGGATATTTTATCAATAAAATAGTTTGGATTTAATGTGATTCTTTTATTTAACTTAAGAAAATGACCACGAGAACCGGTTGGATGAGGAATACCAACAATAAAATGGTTTGGAAAACTTAATGCACAAAAATAAAATACATCGTTTCCCAAAGCAAAAATAGTAGAACATTTAAACAAATTTATTTCTTCACGCAAAAATCTGTTTATGCAAACTCTTAGAGTTTGGACCGGAATTTTTCCATTTTTATCTGACTTCTCACATTTTACCAAATCGGTCCAGAGTATATCTCCATCGAAACCCAACTTCGTGATCAAATCTCTCGTCCTTTTAAAATAAGCTATCTTATTAAGATTGCTCTCAAAAAAGTAACTAACAATAGATTTGTATTTAATCCCTCTACTAAGGTAATAATCTCTTTCTCTTTTCTTACATTTGCCTGGATTTAAGCCAACAACTATGCATTTATTTGTTCCATTTCTTTTTTCAAGAATTAAGCATCTAGGTATTATGCCTTCTTTGGGATTATTGTTTATTCCTTCGCAATTTAAGTTGCATTTTACTAGTTTTTCCCCTAGTTCATTTAGCATAATATTGATATAATGTAAGTATTTTTTAATGTTTCGAAGCTCCAGAAATTCAATTGCGTATAACATATGCGATTTAACGAAGTCCCCCAGCCGATGGCAAGGAATTCGGGTAAAGCTTTTTGCAAGAAAGTGAAACTGTTAAGCCAATGGTTGTAAAAATGAGTATTCTTCAGCATTATTAACTTCAAAGTGACAAATTAACCGAAATATTTATAAATATTAATCCTATGCCATTTGTGTGGAAGAGAAATCACAGGAATTGAGAGGAGTGGAAAGCTCGTACTTAATAAAATGTCGCGGTGTTAGTAAAAAAGAAATTTGGCCTTTATCAGAAGAAGCAGCAGAACAAGTAATTGTGAAGGTCTATCGTGATGGACACACAATACCAGTATGCAGATACTTAGAAGGCGACTCTGACAACATTTGCTCAGCAGCTCTTGATGAAGAGGATAGAACTTTTTGTCCTTATAGAACATTCCGTTAACTTTTACTCGATAATTTTTAACATTGACCCAGAAATATAAACACATGTTTTTAAAAGTTTTCCATTCAACTTCATTAGATAAAGAGAAAACTATATATTCTTGATTTTTTCTTTGAACTCAGATGCTTTCTCTGTCAAAATCTCAACAGCCTTTTTTACAATATAATCCGGTGAGAGGCCAGAAACAGATTCAACCCTGAATATGAACTTGTTCTCATTCAAAACTATTTTATAATCTCCGATCTGGCACGGTTTTGTAATGTCTAGCTTCACAGGATCTGGTATCACAGGTTTATTCCCTTTCATAGAAACTATACCATCTGGGCATTTTTCCAATTTTTCACCTTTTTCCAGCTTCTTTATCTCAGGATAGTATTGATAGCTGGCAATAGCTGCCTGATATTTGGCATGTTCTCTTCCAGTTCCCAACCTGGCTACAGCTTCAAGCTTTATTTTTTGTCCCTTAAGAAGCTCAACTATGGGAAATTTAGGACTTAACGGCTTAACCTCAGGGTTTGAAGATTTCATATCTCCGGAATAAACAACACAAGGACCGGTTTTTTCCAATGCAAAAACTACTTGGCAAAGTGGACAACCTTTACCTTCACATTTGCACTGACCTTGGAAATTAAATTTTTTGGGGTCAAAAGAAAGGGGTATCATACCTAATCTGTGTGCAATTATTTCATCAAAAAGAGCTGAGTTATTTTCATGAACTTCTATCCAATCCACGGCCAAAACAGGAACTTCTGACATTATAGCCCTTCTCAGAGAGTTTGCAAAATCAGGCTTGACACCATCTAATATAAATTCCAGTTTCTCACCTTTTTTCTTGGTAATTTTGACATCCATTCAAACACCTTCAGTGATATATTAACTTACATCCTTACCTTTAAATCCTTTATTGAAAAGTGTCTTCTTAATAATTCTTTTATTGCTTTAATATTATTTCCGTTCCTTCCAATTATCTTTGATTTATCTTCGAAAGGAATCGAAATAATAACGGTGTCATTGTTTATTTTCATGCTTTTCAAACTCGGTACCATCTTTTTGATTGTTTTTTCAAGCGTGTCGTATATAGCAAAAAGTTTGATATTTTTCCCCATGGCCTTTCTTAATTTTTTCACATTCGAACCGTTCTTCCCTATAGCAAACACCATCTTCCCAGGGCTGACTAAAAAATAAATACAATCCTCTGTTATTAGACAGTCTTTGGGCTGCACTCCTGTAACTTTTACAAACAGCCCGATGTTCCGTATTTCCTCGATTCCAAGTTTTACGCTCATTTTCCGATACCTATCATTAGTATACTGAAAGGCTTACCGCAATATTCACCAAGTTCTGCTGAACTTCCTTTGAATTTTTCTATTTTTATGTCCGACAAAGATGCGTATCGATTAAGATCTTTAACCTTATTTTCAGGACAGTTAGAAGCATAAAAAACAGCTTTCACTTTACCTTGTTTTATACCTCTGAGCACACTTCTCGTCCCTATGAATATTTTTTTACTTTTTATTGCCTCTTTGATTTCTTTTTTTGTTAACATATCCTTTCACCTAGTAGACGTATCCTATTAATTTTCCACCAATTCCTTCTTTCTTCGCTTGGTTTTGATCCATGAGACCCTTTGAAGTTGAAACTATTAAAAGACCAATACCAACAGCAGGCAAATATCTTTTCTCAAATTTTATAAATTCATCCTTTTTAACAGAAAATCTAGGCTTTATGACATTAGCATCATTTATTTTCTTGAGTAATTTTACTCTGAATTTTCCACCACGGCCATCTTCTATGTATTCAAAATCTCCAATGTATCCATGTTTTTTCATAATCTGAAGTACATTCTTTATAAGTTTAGAGGCCGGTGTAATACATTCAGATTTACCTTTGTTTTCTGCGTTTTTTATGATACAAAACATATCAGCAACAATATCCTGTCTCATAGGCTAATCGTATTTTTTAAATCCAATTTTTTCAGCTTCCTCCCTGAAGCATTGCCTACAGTATAAAAGGCCATATTTTCTTATTACACCGCGGGTTTTTCCACATCTTCTACACTTGTAAACAGTTTTTCCGAATTTTCTCTTTTTTGGCGTATTGAACTTTAAAAATCTGGCTAACTTTGTCGCCTTGTTCTCTATTTGTTTTTTTACGCCCTCATAACTCATAATATCTTTTATTCAACATTGTTTTTAAAATTTATTAAGTGCTACTCTTCCTCTTCACCTTCTTTTACTATCTTAACACCAAGACTTTTCTCTGCGAATTTCATTGCCTCTTCCTTTGTTATTCTGTGAGTCTTCCCTATTTTTCCTTTTCTGATTTTTTTCCTTTTAACACGGTAGCCCGGCCTTTCAAGTGTAACACAAACATCCATGCCAATAATTCCTATATCAGGGTCGTATTTCAACCCAGGAATGTTTATGTACTCATCAATTCCAAAGGAAAAGTTTCCAGTGTCATCAAAGCTGTCCTCCTTTATCCTGTTTTCCACGGCTTCCAGGAGTCTTTTCAAAAGTTCTATGCTTTCTTTCCCTCTTATAGTGACTTTTGCTCCTATGGCCCTTCCTTTAGAGACTCCGAACGTTGTTCTTTTTTTGGTTCTTGTTATTACAACCTTTCTTCCGGTTAGCTTCTCAAGTAATTTTTTAGCGACATCAGCAGCTGCAGGCTCTTTTACACCAATGTTCAAGGTTACTTTCTCTATCCGTATCTCTTTCATCGGATTCATTTTTTCACCCTCTTGGTTGATTGCTTCTTATTTAACGTTGATTTAGTGGATGTTTTTTTCTTAGCAGTTTTTGTTTCACTTTTTTTAACTTCTTTTTTTCTCTCAGTTTGAGAAGAAGTTTTACCTAAAAAATCTGAAGGTATAACCATGACATAGTCTTTAAGTGTTTTTATTTGTTTTCCATCTGCTTCAAGCGTGATGGTGCTTGATTCCAGCATGGTTTTCCTTCTGTATATTTCTTTTATCACACCACCGAGACCTTTGTTTTTTCCCATAGTTATGATAGCATTCTCACCAACCTTTAATTCAATGTGTTGCAATATTTTCTGCTCTGGAAGTTTTATGAGTAGAGAATCACCGACTTTATATTTTTTTGCATCATCCGCTTTCAGAAGTATATTTTTCCCATCGTGGAGATTAAGTTGTATCATGTTTTTTTTCAATCTCGTTTTGTTATTTATTTTGCAGACTTTCTTATCTGATTCCTCTTGCTTAATTTCTTCAAGCTTTAGTCCTTTTGGAGAAGGAACAATTCGGAAGTACTTTTTAATGGAAGCAATCTCAACAACATCCATCAAACCAACAGGAAATTTCGGATCTTTTCTGACCTTCTTATCAACCAAAATATTTCCAGTGTTAAGTATTTTTTTCGCCTCTTTCGTATTTTCCGCAAAATGAAGTATATCTCTCAACAGTATAAGCAATGGTATGCATTGATCTTGCGGATGAGGACCGGGTGACGGTTTGATAGTGAAAACATACTCTTTTCTGGCAATATTCCAAAACTTCGGAGCAAGGTATCTTTTTAAATGGGCCATAATCATTCACTTTTTTTCTTTGATCTCTCCTTATCTATTTTTGAAACAGTTTTATAAGATTTTTCTGTTTTTTTCTTTTCAACTTTATCTTTCTTTTCTGAATTTTCAATATTAGATTTTGCCCTGCTTATAGCTTCGAGCCTTTTTTTATCATCTAAATTCATGTTTACTATTTTTAAGTTAGATGGCTCTAATGCTCTCATAACTTCGCTGCCATCAGCTTTTTTAACTGTTATTCCACTAACATAAACCTTGCATTTACTGAGATCAACTCTTTCGACAGTACCCCTTAATCCTTTGCTTGATCCCCTCATTACCTCCACTTCATCACCTTTTCTAATAGGTATAGATCTAATTCCATACTTGTTCCTAAGTTCAGGTGAGAGGTGGGCGGATACAAACTTACGTCTTATGTGAAGCGGAGCATTATATCTATATTTTCTCTGTTTTCTTGGTTGTTTGCTGCTTACCCACTCGCGTGACCACTTAGTTTTCATGTCTTCACCTTACTTTTGTACCATTTGGTACATCTTTTTCCGGTTCTAATAGAACAGGAACATCACCATCAACAGCACACAAAATCATACCTTGACTTTCAACACCACGAAGTTTTTTTGGTTCTAAGTTAACCAGAACCGGTATCTTTTTACCTATTATTTCCTCTGGTTTGTAATATTCAGCTATACCTGCAACAAGTTGTTTTGACTCGTTACCTAAATCAACTTCTAATTTTAACAGTTTGTCAGCACCTTCTATTTTTTCAGCTTTTTTTATTTCACCTATTCTTATATCAATTTTTAACCAATCATCAAATGCTATCATATAACCACCTCACACTATTATATTTGCTAATTTTCCTATTGCAGGAAATCTTTCAACAACCTCCTTGGCAACAGGACCTTTTATTAAGGTGCCTTTCGGAGTGAAATCATCATTAACAACAACAGCGGCATTGTCTTCAAATCTAATAGACATTCCGTTCGGTCTCTTATACTCTTTTTTCTGTCTTATTATGACGCATTTGAGTTTTTCGTGTCTAACTTTTTCGTTACCTTTTTTGACCCTGCATAGAACGAGGCTGCCAACACCTGCTCTCGGGTTCGTTCTCCTCTTACCCTTATAACCCATAACTGAAATTATTTGGAGTTCCTTAGCTCCGCTGTTGTCTGCACAGACTAACACAGAACCCTTTTGCAACGCTTTCGTTGGAACGGTAGACATAGCTTTCATAAGCATCACTTTGCAAATCCCACAACCACAAAGCTCTTCGTTTTTGATAGAGGTCTGCACTCAGCAACGATGACTTCATCACCTTCTTTTGCGTTGATGCAGGTGGGATTATAAGCAACAATTCTACTTGTTCTTCTTTCATATCTTTCGTATTTTGGCACATATTTATGGTAACCAAACTCTATTACTACAGTTTTATGTGCTTTTGCACTTTTTACTCTTCCTTGAAACACCTTTCCCCTTATCGATAGCTTACCGTGCCAAGGACATTTAGGATCTTCACACTTCTCTTTCGGTGGCTTTATATCAAGCCCTATCGATTTTTTCATTCTAACCACTGTTTTCAAGTTTATTATCTTAAATTGTCACAAATACTTATAAGTTTAATTGAAATAATAAGCTTTATTGCTTTTAAATTTAAATTAGTAGTTGTGCGGGTTGAGTTTGTTCTAATCCTTTATTTTTACCAAAAAGAAATAAAGAACAGCCCCAAGTATTAGTGTAAAAATAAGCACAATTATCCAAACAGTTTTGTCATGCGGATCCTTAAATTTTCTCTGCAGGCAATCAACAAACATCCATAACCAAAATAAAACCGCTACGACCATGGAAAGTATGAAGGTCACCATCCAAAATATCCCAAGAAAGGGGAATAATGGAAAGTCCATTCTAAAGATTGTCAGGAGGATTTATAAATCTTCAAAATCAACAGTTTCTAATGATAGTGAGAGTCAAAGTTTTTCCTAATTCTTCAAAAGCGTATGTTTTAGAAGGTGACGACATTGTTAAGGTATATGTGAGAGAATCACCTGAAAGAGGACAGGCAAACAAAGCGGTAATTAAAAGTTTGGCTAAACATTTCAATGTGGACAAGAACTCGATAAAAATAGTAAGGGGATTAAAAGAAAGAAACAAACTTATAGAAATAACATTATAGTTCTTTAAACAAAAAAAAACGATAACTTTTTAACATGACCTCAATTTGATCTATGTAAGTACGCATATTATCGAATTTAATAACTCCGCAAGGTATCGGTTAATATTTCGATAAAATTTTTTGTTGCATATCATATCTTTTTTCGACGAAAATAGAAATAAAAAGAAAAAAAGAGGAAACTTGTTTAAGTTTCCCCTCTCCTTTTACTGGATCTCTCAGTTTTCACTCCTTGGCATCTTTGGTATGTGAGTTATGTAAAGCCCTAACACGATGAGGAGTATTCCACAACCCATCAAACAACTAGCGATAAACATGATGTGAAGAGTAACAGCAACTAAGATGCCAAATCCAAAGACTATCAGACCAACTGTGCACAATATTTTTCGGAACAAATTAAGAACACTTTCAGCACCGGTCATTTTCACCCCCTCAGTGTTACCGAAAATAATTCACCAAGCCCCAGGCTCGCCGGATGAAACAAGATCACCTTGGTGAGAAAATAACAAAACGCCCCAATTTGCTACAATCTCAACAAGTTTCATTTACTTTCACCTCCCTTCATTTTAGAAAAGGGCACGGGGCAGTAGGTGGAGCGAGTCCTCGGAGAGGTCAGCAGGAAGGAAACCACCCACCACCCCGTGCCAGTTCTATGTTTTATAAAAGATCGCATTCACTGCATAAGTTGGGGTTACTTTCTCATAAGATAGATTTGTAGAGACCTAAGCAGTTCAAGTATTTGTTCATCAAACTCAGATCTCATGTCATCTGGTATAGCTTCAAGCTTGGTAATAAGGTCTGCAACATCCGTTTGCAATGGCAGTATATCTTCCATAGTTTCACCTTTTACGGCACCCGTTGCAATGAACCTGTATGCATCATCAGAGTTGTTGAATACGATCACATTTTCAGGATCTGATGCATCAACGAAGACTATCTGGGTTACTACATTCATACCAGATCCTGTGATAGTTAACTTCCAGTACAGCGACTTGTTGATGAAAACAGGCA
>CAYYWW010000020.1:0-16125 GCA_964475515.1 uncultured archaeon
TAAAAGGGCAGGTAAGTTTTTTCATGAAGGTTTTGTTTATAGTAGCTTCTGGTGCTGCTATTCTCATAGCTTTGATGCACATAAATTCATTCAGGAGCTCTACTATAGAAGAAAGAGGAAGTGCTGAGTTTAAGACCGAAGTGTTAAATACGTTGCAAAAAATCATTAGTGATGATGATTGTTTGGCGTTTAAATTAGCAGAGACCCTTCAAAAAGGTTCCATCGATATAAATAAACTGAAAAATTTTGTTAAGTTGTACAATGGAACAGAACCTGAATGTGCAAAAGCGTTGGATTTTGATTATAATATAAAGATTGTGCAATATCAAAAGAATTTCAATCTTTATCCGGGTGAAATAGTGATAAGAACAGTTGGATTGCTTCCTTTTATATGCACAGACTGGTTTCCAAGAAATGGTAAATTCTTCTTAATAAGATGTAATTTTGACCCAACAACTTGTCCTGGTGTTTGTGATGCATGCGCTGAATTTGACAGGTGTAGAATACCAAGATGCCCGTCAAATTGCGGTAAAGACCCGGCAGTAGGATGTCCGTACAATGGTTCGTGCACAAATGTTAGAGCATGTCCTATGGGGAATCCACCAAATGGTGTTTGCTGTAGATATTTGGAGTGCCCTGTTGATGCATGCGATCAGATAGTAAATTCACACGCTCCAGGTCACCCAAGTTGTTGGACCGCATTGGGTAAGTGTAATCTGTCCAAATGTACAGTAACAAGTAACTGTGCATGGCATGCCCACTGTACAAAAGGGTTTTTTGAGTACACACTGCCTTCTGGTGGGTACAAAAACGTAAACTTATCTCAAAAAATATTTGATTTTGGTGTAGGGTTTGGTGCCTCAAACTTTTCTCCAGAAAAGGCACGTTATGAAGAAGTCCAAATGTCTTTACCGGTAGTTATAACTTATAACCACACATTTTCTACAGAAGGTGTTGCTTATATTTATGCTGTGAAGGGTGAGTTGGAAATATTGGCAGGTACTATAGAAAATTTCTGTGATAATGTTGACAAAGACCCAACGCAACCGCTAAAACTATCAAAGGAGTTGCATATATCCTTTCCTGTGAATTATAGTTCAGGCAAGTTATGTATGACAGATTCGTGTAAAATAATAAGATGCTCGAAAGATGTCTCATTTGAAAACATAACAAAAGAGGGAGATTACATCTTAACCTTTTACTATGACCCTACAAAAAATAAAATAGAGGTGAAAAAGTGATAAAAAAATATGTTATATTATTTATAGGTATTGTTCTGGTTTTAGTGATATTTCAATTCTATTCTATCAAAGAAAACGAAGATGTTATAAATGGAACAGAAGTAACAGGCTCGAATATATGCGGTAATTTTTCAGTTCCTGAATTAAAGATTATTTGCAACGCTATTTCTGCGCAAGATCCATTCCTCTGCACACAAACAGGAAACTTTGAAGACTATTGCTATGAGTCGGTGTTTTCTACATCAAAAAATCTTTCAGAGGGATTATGCAACAAATTTTATCAATATTATCCAAGAAGTGTTTGTTACCTGAACTTGGCAAAACTAAAAAGAAATCCTTCTTATTGTGAGGAAACTGGTGGGATGTATCAGCAATGCTCTTGGGAACTTGCCAAAGTAATGAAAAAACCCGAGTTATGCAGTAATATAGAAGTAGACTGTGAAAAATATCAATGCGTAGCTGAAGTCATGGAAAATTCATCTTATTGCGAAATGGTTCCTGATATCCCAGAAAGAAAATTATGTTACACAAAGCTGTTAGAAAATGCAACTGTTGATAATTGTAAGGAGTATGTTCCAGAAATACCCACAGTGCTTTATCTTCCGGACTGTATTAGATATTTGGCCGAGCGTGATAATAACATCACCCTCTGCAACTTCATTGAAAACAAAGAATTAAAATGGAAATGTTTTGCGACAGTTTCTGATACTATAAGTATATGCAATAGTTCCGCTGATAATTTCTGGAAGGAGTTCTGTGAGATTGAATTTATAAAAGCACATGGTTTATGATGATGGATTTAAACACGGTTAGACAAATTATTTAATATGGTTTACGATTCTGAAGAATTCTTAATCCAGCCAAGCAGATACTTCCAACTTTTCGTTGAGGAAGAAAAAGTGAAATTGTCTTTTTTTGAAAAAATGTGCAAATTATCTCACAAGGTATTGAAAATAAAATCACCTGAATTTATAAGAAAAAAATTAGAAAACCCTATATATCTATCAGGGATGAAAGCGAACCCTGATGAGGTTTTTTCTTTTTTCATTACATCGTTTCTGTTTTCTTTTTTGATTTTTTTGCCAATATCTTTAATAGATTTCCCGTCAACTGTTATTTTTTTGTTCTTTCCGTTCTTTATAGCATACAATGTCATCAGTTATCCTCAATTCTATTCTGATGTAGTAAAAATCAGGGCAGGAAATGAAACCGTAAGTATAATACTGTACATGGTAACGTATCTTTCACTTATTCCGGTGTATGAAAAAGCTATTCAGTTTGCTGCATCGCACTGTCACGGTCCTTTAGGTAATGATTTGAAAAAGGTTGTCTGGGATGTTCATTCTGGCCGATTTACCAACATAAAAGAAGCACTCTCTGTTTACAGCAGAAAGTGGTATTTATGGAATGAGGAATTTGTAAATTCTCTTGTGCTTCTTCAATCACTTGAATTCCAACCAAGTAACGAACAGCGTAACGAAACTATGAGAACAGCTGTGGATAGAATAATAAACAGCACGTATAACAAGATGGAAGAGTACGCAGCGAGTTTAAAGATGCCTTCGACACTTTTAATGATGTTTGGTATAATGCTTCCATTAATGGGCCTTGTAATGTTTCCTTTGGTCAGTATATTCCTCACAAACACCGTTAACCCTTTGTATGTGGGGATGGGGTATACAGTTTTTTTGCCATTTTTCCTTTGGTGGTTTTTGTACAGGATGATGTCGAAGAGGCCTGCAACGTATTCTCATTCTGATAGATTAGAAGAGGTTTCACCCGAGAGTTACATAACGATCGAAAGGCTCAAAATAAAAATACCTATAGTTCCTCTTGCCATTCTCATAGGCTTTATAGTAGCAATTCCCGGTATTTTGTATTATTTAGAACTATATTCACATTACTCATTTATTTTCTCTACTTTTCCAGAAAACCAAGCCATGATCAAATGGGAAGAATATTCCTTAAGCAGATATGAACCAGCTGTTATGATTAACGATACATTCAGAGCTATATTTTTAATTTGGGGGTTGGGCGTAGCGATAGTGTTATTAACGTATCTGAGGACTAAAAAGGCATATAATTTTGATTTATTTGTAAGAAGGTTGGAGAAGGATTTTGAAAGCGGACTCTTTGAGCTTCAAAGTGCTCTTCATCAGAACATACCAATAGAAACAGCTATAGCAAAAGTAATAGAACAATATAAAAGATTGAAGAAAACGCAGAATCCTATATTTCTTTTCTTCTCTGAATTGTACAACAGAATGATTGAATTTGCTGCTACCATGGAAGAGATACTTTTCGGTGAAGATGGTTTACTTGTTAACCTACCTTCTTCACTTATAAAAAATGTTATGGGCATTGTTACAAGTTCTCTTTCTAAAGGACCGGTTGTAGCATCTAATGTAACGAAGAATGTTGTTATCTATCTCGGTAAAATAAGAGAGATAGAACATATGATTTCCCAAAGTATGAGAGAAGTTGTCTCAACTTTAACAATGCAGGGCAAATTTATCGCTCCATTTATAGCTGGTATTGTGGCGTCTGCCAGTGTTGTTATTATACAATTTTTACAATCAATAGCAAAAGCGATCAAATCAATTGAGCAAATGTATAATTTTGGGACCAACATTGGTAGTAGCATGGCTGATACAATATCTTTGTTGAATTTGAAAAAAGTTATGCCTCCAACCATAATGGAATTAATTGCTGGTATATACCTGATAGAAAGTGTTATAATAATTGCGATTTTCATTACAGGTATTACACGCGGTTTTAGTAAAGTATATCGTGACTACTATATTTCCAGGTTTGTAGCAATATCAGTCATATTATTTACAATAGTTTTCTTTGTTATGGTGTTCATGTTTCAACCAATACTTTCGAGTGTCGGAGGATAAAAATGGAATCAATTAAACAACTTTTGTTTTTGATCGCTGCAATAGCAGGTATGCTTATTGTAATAAGTACTGCATCTTTGCTTAAAATAGAGAGCCCGTTCCAGAAAGAAACCCTTGAGGGAGATAAAAATTACGTTGCGAATTCAATTGCGGATCACATCTATAAATGCATGGAAAAGAACACCAGAAGACGTGGTGCTATTATATGTTCAAGGATAACTGTAAATTCAGAAGAAGTGATAGCACCGGATGATGTATTGAGTGCTCTGAAAAATAGGGGATTTGATGAATCTAAAGTAAAAATAGAAGAATCCGACTTAAGAGGTGAAATTATAATTAGATACGAAAACGAAAACATATATGTGAAAAAAATTGTAAAGAGTGTTGAATGATATGAAAGGACTGGCTTTAAACATTATTTGGGCTATTGTAATAGCATTGGCTTCTTTATTCGTTCTCTTATCGCTAATGGGAACCTTTAAGGTGGCATCAAACTGGTTTTATTGTAATGTGTACATAGGAATATCTAACTTTTTCACCGGAGAAGAGAACGCTCCTGTGCCTGATTTTTGCAAACATGCTGTCAGTGATAATTTTGAAATTGTAAATATAGACAAAAGCGATAATAAAATATTCTCTAGAATTTTATTGGCGCATATAATAGCATGCTGGAAAAATTCTGAAACACTTGGTTTGTATGAAAATCATCCATGTTATGAAATACATTTAATTAACACCGTGAACAATGTTACTGAGCAAAACGTAAGTGATATTTTGATAAATGAAGATCATTGTAAATCCATTGAGAATGTTGATTATGGTTGTGGAGCCAGAAATCAAATTCTTTGGAATATAGAAGGTAGTGTTTGGCCATTTATCACACCGAGAGACATATCAGATGCTATAAATTCTATTACTGAACCATCACCTGTACCTGTAAATGACGCCATGTTCACAATTACGCCTGTCAATAAGAAAACTGAATTAAAAAACCTTTTGAGTTCTGATATACCAGAACAGATATGTGGTAGCACCGGTTGTTCTTTCTGGGAGTACAACAAAACAACAAACAGTGTTAAATTTATTATAGGGTCTGGTATTTACTCGTATGACATTGATCTTGTTCTTTCCTATTTGGAAAGGAACGGTCTGATAAATTCTGTTATAAATGATCAAAAGATAATATTAATTGAGTATAACGGTGCCAAAGATGCGGTGGAGGTGATAGGTTGAAAGGTGCAAGTATGGGTCTGGAGGCTGTTGTAAAATGGATTATTCTCATAGCAGTTGCTGCTGTTGTGGTAAATCTAATAGTTTTCTTTTCAGATGAAATAAAAGGATACATTTATGGATTCATGGATAATGAAAATTTCGAACCCGAAGTAATCGAAGTTAATAGCTTCTCTACAAGTCAATTTATGACTTATATCAGGGCCTGTTGGGACCGTACAGGAGAACGGTTTGACAGAGATGCGGTGTGTTATATTCTCAAAGGTGACATGAATGATGTTGACAAGAGCGTTATTCAAAGCTCACTAGAGGACATTAGTGTAGACGTAAGTAGGTTTGATAAATATAAGGGAATTGCTGTCATAAGATTCGAAAATATAGGAAATAAGATAGTAGTAGAAAGTTAACTATGAAGGCGGTATCGGAATGGATTTGGATTATTGGAGGTGTCATGGTAGGTCTTGCTATTTTTTCTTTTGCCTATACCAACATGATCGAAACAAACCAGGTAGTAATAGAACAGAGAAGCATCGAGGGTTTTAATGAAATGAAAAACATTATAAATAATCTTTGTTGGAGTTTTTCTGGAAATAAAAGACATTACACATTATCTTTGGGTGAAACTGTAGAAGGAATATATGCTGCAAAAGATAGATACGAAGAGTATACGAAAGAGCAACTTATGAATAAGATAATTTCAAAGGAAAGATCAGAGGGAGAATACATATGTATAAAAATTCAGGGAAAAAGGTTGAATTGTGAAAAGCTTGATTGTAAAGCTGTTATGCCATTCATGGGTTCTGTGCCAGAAGAGTTTTCACTCAGTAAATTGATAAACAGATTAACAGGCACTGGTTCTGTATCTAATTATTATCTTGAATTTACAAGGACGCCAACAAACGTAACGGTTGACTTCTCCACCGCAAAAACATAGTTTTATTACAAAAAATGAACAAATATAGATTAGATGAGCTCAACGGAATTCATAGTTTTAGGTGGAATGGTAATCGCGGGTTTGTTATTTTTTTTAATGACACAGACATTTGTATTTGAATGGGGAACTTGGACACAAGAGTACATATATAAAAGCGAGGCCAAAGGAATAGTTTCATTAATAGAAAGAGTATCAAAAGAGCCTAATGAATTGGTTTATTACTCTTACAACATATCGCTTTCCAACATAACAGTAAAAAGTGGCATTCTTACGTATGAAAAAAACGGCTTGTCTTATTCTTTTCATGTTCCAGAGAATGTAAATGATGTCGTTATGACCGAAGTTTCATCAATATGCATAGAAAAATCCGGGGATGAAATAATAATAAACCAAACATGTCCTGAGTGTAATATGGATTCTTTTTGCACACCAAATGAGTGTGATAGTAACTGTCCTGATTGTTATGGACCTGATCCTGCATGTATAGGTGATGGTGCTTGCAATAAAGACATAGGTGAAAACTGCTTAAATTCTGTTGATTGTTCTTGTAAGCAAGGTATATGCTGCCCATCTTCTCCAGATAGTGATGAGAACGGATGCTCTAAAATATCAGGTTTGGATAAAGGAGAAGAATGTTTTTGCGATAATCAATGCACCAGCAATCTTGAATGTAATCCAACGACTAAAGGTTTCACTGCATATAAAAAGGCTTGTTGTGAAAAAGGGAAAAATTGGGATGGTAGTAAATGCGTTCAACCTGTATGTACTTATCCTTGCTCATCTGGTTGTAAACTTCCTGAAAAATGGGACTGGAGGAATGTTAATGGTATAAATTATCTGAACCCTGTAAGAAATCAAGCTCATTGTGGAAGTTGCTGGGCATTTTCTGCGATAGGTGCTATAGAAGGGACTTATAATGTTGAAAATAACTGCCCAGCATGTAATAAAGATTTATCTGAACAGATTCTTGTTTCTAATTCAAATCCTTGTTGTGGTTTTTGTGGTAGTTGTAATGGTGGGTGGCCCCATAAAGCATTGTCATATGCTTCTTCAAATGGAGTATGTGATGAATCATGTTACCCATATGAATCAGGTAGTTTTGGTTTGAATCCATATTTTCCGTGTAATATATGTTCTGACTACCTTAATAGATTATGGAAACTCAGTTCGTTCGGTGCTGTAAGCTCAAACATTAATGATATAAAAAGAGCTATAATTTGCTATGGTCCGCTATCCATTGCTTCAATGAATTGGAGGCATGCCATAGTCTTGGTTGGTTATGACGATACTAAACAAAGGTGGATAATTAGAAACAGTTGGGGCAGTGGTTGGGGAGACAGTGGATATGGATACATTCCTTATTCAGGTCATCAATACAGTGACCTGAAAAATTATGTTTATTACATAAAAGGTGTTATATCACCATGATATTTATAATAAAAAAACAAATACTAACTATGTGTAGATTGTGTTTAGTTTTATTAATATTTTTATTTATCATTCCATTTTCTCAAGGAATGTTGAATCCGGCACAAGTGTACTGCGAAGCTTTGGGTTATCAATACACAACGCACGATGACAGAGGATTTTGTATACTCCCTGATAACAGTGAGGTTGATGCATGGGAATTTCTTCAAGGTAAAGTGGCTACTGAGTATTCTTACTGTGAAACAAGAGGTTTAGCGATCAAAACAGTGAATGATTCTGAAAAATGTATTCGTTTCTTGCTTGATGAGTGTGCCGTTTGTGTTCTTCCAAATGGTGAAGAAGTTGAAGTTACGGAGTTGATGAATCTCAGTTTTGATGAAACAGTTTGTGGGGATGGTGTTTGCGGTCTGCCAGAAAATTATAATACATGTCCACAAGATTGTCCATCTGGCTCGTGGGACAATTACTGTGATGGTGCTTCAGATGGAATATGTGATCCAGATTGTAAATATCAGGAGACGCCACAAAAGGATCCGGACTGTCCCTTTTGTGGAGACAACGTTTGTGGTGAGGATGAAAACTGCGAAAGTTGCCCAGAAGATTGTGGAGAGTGTGTGAAAAAATCTGTCTGCGGCGATGCTGTATGTGATGCTGATGAAACTCAGGAAAATTGTTGCACTGATTGCGGTTGTCCTGTGGGGATGAAATGTATACAGAACAAATGTGTAGAAGAGAAATGTGGTAATGGTGTATGTGAACCAAATTTTCAAGAAAATTACAAGACGTGTCCAAGGGATTGCCCCTCTGGTTCACCTGATAATTACTGTGACAAACAAATAGATGGTAGATGCGATCCAGACTGCAGTGAACAGGAAGATTTGGACTGTAAAACACAAGAAGGGCTGCCGATAATAGTTTATGTTAGTATTGTGGTGGTTTTGATTGCAATAGTTTTATTTGTTGTGTTAAAATCAAGAAGGAGTGAAACATACAGTTACGAAGAATATTGATTACATTGGTGAATATATGAAAGGATTTATGGAGGAAATGTTATGGTATGTTGTTATAATTTTAGCTGTTTTTATGCTTTTTGTTTTCTTCATGTACCAACGAGGGACTGCGGGCATACAAGCAAGAAGAACTGTGGAAAGCAGGGTTCTTGATGAGGAAGGCACAATCGCTCTTTTTTCTCTCTTTACCAACAAACTTCCTTTTGTTGAAAGGACGACGTTACAAGCAGCTATAGATGCGGTTTTACAGGGTGCGTCTTCGGGAAAAGAGAAAAACAAAGCATTCTACGGAGCGTATTTAGGAACTGTGAATGTTACCGAGGTTATAAAACCACTTTTCGACAGGTATGTGGATAAAAAATGGAACCTGGAGATAAAAGTTCCCAATGGGGCATATGTTTATGGGTATGAGATAGACGAAGGTGACGTTATTTACATGTATGAGTCTACAATCCCCGTTCCAGAAGAGCTCGTCGGTTATGTAAGGCTCCGTATAGGAAAATCCGATTAGAAACTTTTTAAGTGAGCTTGAATAATATTAGATTATGGGAAAAGGGCAAGCCAGTCTAGAGATGGTTGTCGGATTGATAATTCTGTTAGTCGTGGCCGGTGTTGTCATAAGTCTTGTTATTTACTACATAAATCCACAGAAAATGCCCAGTCCTGGTGAGCAGTTGAGCATAAGAACATTTCTAACAAATTGTGAAACATATTGTCATGACATGTCCACCAATAAATTCTGTACATATTATTATCCTGGGAATGATTGGGACAAGAATGGGTTGAAATATGAAATAGTTAAAGTAGGCAAGTATGAGTGGCCAACATGTGAGGATAGAGTCTACTGTTTCTTGGTCTATCCATGTGACGACAGATTTGGTTCTGGACTTAGTGCTATAGAAAAATGTAGGCAAGTTCTTTGTCAAACATACCTAGAGAAATATGGAGGTAATGCAACGCTGGCAAATCAAAGTCTTTTCGATAACATAAATTTCTCACCAAAATGCAATTTAGATGAAGTAGACGATGCTGATAATTGGTACAAAAATGTTTTCACTAAGGGTTGCGGTTAATTTTTAATTTAAGCTGGTTGTTTATTTGTTAAAATTAGTAGTTGATGGGTAAGATATATAAAAACGGGCAGCGTTCTGGGTTTCCCATCCAAAGATAGTACACCCCAGACCGCAGGGAAGCTTGACTTCCGTGTTCGAAATGGGAACGGGTAAAACCTTCCCGCTTTGGCCGCCCAATAATAATATTGACTAAAGCATTTAAAAAGTTTTGTGTAGCGGTGTATTTTTATATTTTACTTCAGCATTTTGTCTTCGTATTCCTTGAGATAAGCAACGCTTCTTTGTACATCCACAAAAAGATTTTTCAATTTTTCTATATGTGATTTCTTTATTTTCTTCGCACCTTCTTCTTTGGCAAGTTCAAGTGCTGGCGGCAAAAGTTGAACCGCATATCTGAGAGAAGACTTGGTTCCCAATTCTGTTAAATATTCCAATGCTGCTGGTTCTATTTCTATGTTGTCGCTCCTCGCCTTTATTTGAATTATTCTCTTTATTTCTTCTGCTTTGTAGCTTTTTGTGTTTATTATCAAAAGTCTATCCAATAAATCAACAGGCATGCCATGTGGCGATTTTATTGTTGTCCCTCTTATTTCTGTTATTCCCCTGTTTGTTGCAAATATTATTATCGGAGCTAAATCACTTTCCATTGCTCTATTAAGAAATGCAAATGATTCTATATCTAACAAAGATGCTTCATCTATGAAAACAACACCTGGTATGATCTCTGCCTTTCCCGATTCAACCCATTCTCTAACAGTCTGATCAATTTGCTTTCTAATTTCATCGTCTATCTCCTTTCCTTCTCTTCCTCCGAACATCAGAGAGAATATATCCATTCCACTTCTTGAGTTTACAACATCCATCTGATGCAATGTCATTACATAAACAAATTCTTTCTCTTTCAAAACAGGTCCTGTAGGTGTATCTATTGGTTTTTGTGCGGTCAAATCAAGTTTTTTCTCCTTTGCGGTTTCTTTAGATATTCCTAATTTTACAATTCTTCCACCATCAACATCAATTTGAACCACATCACCTGTTGATATTCCCTGTCTTATAATTTGCATTGCAAACTCCTCATCCATGGAGAGTGACTTGCTTTCATCCTTCGTTGCAAGTTTCATTGTTGCTGCGACTGGAATCTTTTGATAAGGATTGTATGGATGAGGTTCTTGTTGTATGTTAAGCTCTTTCACAACCCCTTCATATATCTTTCTCATCTCACGTATTCTAACCCCTATTGCCTTTCTCAGTGCTTGGGTTAAATATTCTGTTCTTTTCATTTCGCTGGAATATATTTCTGATGCTGCCAAAGGGACAAAAGGAACATTCTCGCCCAATTCTTTCGCTATTCCTAATGCCAATGCAGTCTTTCCAGTTCCTGGTGGTCCTGCAAAAAGGACAGCCCTTCCTGCAAATTTTCCTTCTTTAACGAGTCTCACTATAAGACCGCATGCTTCTCTTGCTTCTGTTTGTCCTACTAAACCATCTCCCTCAAATTTTGCTTTTAAACCATCTAATCCGAGGCCTGTTATGTGAGAATGAGCAGATATTCTTTCCCACTCTCTGAGGGATTCAATTTCCTTGACCTTGGGCATGAAAACCACCTCCTTAATGCCTCTTCATTAAACCCATGCTTTCATCGATATCTTTTGCAATTTCCTTTATATTTTCTAAAATTCTGATTGCGTCTTTTTTTATTTCTTCTATAGTGTCTTCAAGGTTGTTCATACGGAGTTCATAGGTATTACCTATTTTCCTCACAAGGCCACTCTTTATGAGCTTGTTTAAATAATAAACAGTTATGCCTCTACTTATGTTTAACTTTTTCATTATATCTGCTGATGTTATTCCCTGGTCTTTTTTAGATACACTAACTATTTCTCTGAAAATAGCTGATGCTGTTTTCTCTTTATCTCTGAGTTCCATGAATCCGAGACATTTACAAAACCACTCTATGTCCTTCTTAGGATTCTTCTTTACATTCGGTTTTATATCTCTCAAAATTATTTCTTGAGTTGCCTCCTTCATGTTTATCTTTTTGTCCGTAAAATTTAAATATTTTTTGTTTAATATAATTAAATATAATAACTTAAGTTAAACAAATTTATTTTAAGTTTTTAAAAATTGATGAGAGTAAAGAGGCCAAACCCCACCGGAGGTTTTCCGGTCGAGGTTGCCTGCAATGGTTTACATTGTGGCGGCCTCATGGTTTGGTTTCGCTCAATTCATAGTCACACCATCTCTTTAAAATAATAAGGAGGTGGTGCGTATGTTTTGGACAGACCCATTTGATGAGATAAGAAAATTACAAAATGAATTCAACAGGTTTTTTGAAGATTTTTGGAGAAGACGTGATTTTGCTATTTCACCAAACATCAGTCAATTTTCATTCTCTGGCTTCAGGGAACCTTTAACAGACGTGAGAGAGACGGACGGAGAGTTTATAGTGACGATGGAGCTTCCAGGTATAGACAAGAATGACATTGAATTAAATGTGACTGACAGTGACTTAGAGATAAGAGTTGAGAGAAAGGAAATGTTAGAAGAGAAAAGAAGCAACTTTATAAGGTCAGAGAGATCTTACAAGGGATTTTACAGAAGCCTCAGATTTCCTTCCAAAGTCATACCGGATGAAGCAACAGCCAGATATAAAGATGGAATTTTGGAGATAAGGATACCTAAAGCAGAGGTATCCAAAAAAACCAAGAAAATAGAAATAAAATGAACCCCTCACCATATAGCACCTTCTGGCAATTCCCCTTTCCTTTTTTTATTTTTTAATTAAAAATCACGCCAATTTTTTAATTTTATTTATTGTCACAAGAATTGCACCTTTGCAAGGTTCTCCTTTATTTTCAGGAATTTGTTTTATCAGTTCGTACCATTTGCCTTCTGTAAAATATTCAGCAGTTCCTCCCAACTCGTAACCAACACAATTTTCCTTCCAAGCTTTATTCCAAACACTTAAGGCAACGTTTGGATTTTGTTGAATATTTTTTCTTGTTTCAATCATGTAATTGTCTGTAATAAGAATTTGGTTTTCAGAAACAACCTTAACAAATCCGACAGCGATGCAATGTGGGTTTCCGTTTTCGTCCACCGTGGCAAATGCCAATGCATTTTCTTCAATTAGTTTTTTGAGCTCTTCATTTATTACAACCATACATAATTTTGGGCATCATAAAATTTTATAAGTTTCCTCAAACAATTCTTTTTATTTTGGGATGTAAATGCAAAAAATTGATCTTCGATACGATATTGAAGCATCAATTTATACTGCTGTTTTTGGTTCTGTTGAGTCCGCTGTTTTTAATTTCTTTAATGGACTTGGATTGGATCATTCGGATAATATATATGATCTTCACGGGCCTTATTCATTAACAAGAAGTGCCTATAGAGATGGCACGAGGGTATTGCCTGTGGTATCTGGAATCTATGACACAATTCCTGGAATACCAGCCTATGTGCTCGGAAAAATTGCAAGGTTTATACACCGGAAGAAGTAGTAAATGATTTTTCAATCTCAAGTTTTATATTACAAAATTAAATCATATTAATTCCATTAGTATAGATGATTCGAATGAAGGATTTCATTTTCATACTCGGAAAAAATATCGACTTATCCATAGCAGAAATAGTCAGTTATCTTGAAAAAAAGAAAATAAAATTTACTATTGTAGAAAAAGGTACCAATTTTTTGATAATCAGATCGGATGAGGAGACATGTGAAAAAATTATAGACGATCTCGGTGGAACAATAAAGATAGGTGAAGTGTTGTATGCATTTGAATTTAAGGATATAAAAACTAGTGAAATGAGGTTTCAAGAATTGGATTTTTCTCAAATTTTTTCTGAACTGCCTCAAAAATTGCTTTTCGGTGTTAGTTCTTACGGTATTAGAAAATGGAAAACATTCGCAAAAATATTGAAGAAAAAAATGAAGGAATATGGTATAAAATCATCTTACTTTAATATCCCCAAAGAACGCTCATGGCTGACACATGTTGAAGTTATTAAGAAGGGAATGGCTAAAGATTCTGTTGAGTTTCTAATCTGTAGAGGAAAAAATCTTTACATAGGAAAAACTGTTGGTGTTCACAACCCGTTTGAATTTCAGAAAAGGGACGTTGGAAGACCATACCAACGGACCATATTTTCCATTCCACCGAGACTCGCACGAATAATGATTAATTTATCCAAAGTTGAAAAAGGCGAACTGCTTCTCGATCCGTTTTGTGGTATAGGGAGTATACTCCAGGAAGCGGTTCTTTTCGGTATTAAAATAATTGGTATTGACATAGATGAAAAATGTGTAAAGTACTGCAAGAAAAACCTTGAGTGGCTATCACAAGAGTATAGACTGGACATAGAAAATTTAGATAATATCATAGTGAAAGGAGATTCTTTGGATTTGCCAAGCTACCTGCAGAAAAATTCTGTTGATGCCATAGTAACAGAGCCGTATCTTGGACCGCCCTTGAAAAGAAAGCCAAAAAAACATGACGCAATGCAAATATTGAAGGAATTAAACGGATTTTACGGCAGGGCTATAAGACAGATGGTAAAAGTCTTAAAACCAGGAAAAAGAATTGTAATTGTTTCACCATGTTTTAGAGTTGGAAAGGAAATTAAAGGTATAGATATTAAGAAAATAGTTAAAGGTATAGAGCGCGGAAAAAAAGCAAGAATAGTAGACCCTCTATCAAAATATGGAATAAAACATAAGTTTCCATTTTATGATTTTGAGCAAAGACACAAAACGTTGAGACAAATCAATGTTATAGAGAAAATAAAATAATCAAACAATTTCACCCCAGCCTATAAGCCTCCAGCGACCCATTATTTGCTTAGATATGGAAACCTTTTCATCTTTTTCTGCGCAAATGGGTATTTTTAGCTTTATCCCTAACTCGTTTTCTGATGCTGATGTTATTACACCAACGGTTCTTGTTATTCCTGCTGTCAGCATAAGAACCTCACCTGTTTTCGGTTTTTCTACCTTATATTCTTCTTTCATTCCCACAACCTTTTCGAAAAGATGAGGTTTTATTCTAATGTTTTCGATTGTGGGCGGTAATGTCCCTGGTTTACCTAACACATTTCCACCTAAACCATCAGATTTTGTTAAGAACGGGTCAAGTTTAGTTTGTACACCCAATAAACCTCCAGGGGTTGCTTCTTTAAGATCTTGACCTGCTTTTTGAAGTCCTGTTATTTCTGTTTTTATCGGTTCGAACCTGTCTTTTATTTTTACACCCGGGCGTATTTCAACAATATCACCTACTTTAAGCTTACCTTGAATTAAACTTCCGCCCAAGACTCCTCCTTTTAGATCTTTTATTTCAGTGCCGGGTTTGTTCACATCAAAACTCCTTGCGACCAGCATTTTTGCCGGTTTGTCAGGATCCCTTTTCGGTGTAGGTATGTATTCAACTATAGCTTGTATAAGAGCGTCTATGTTTATTCTCTGTTGGGCAGAAACAGGTATTATGGGCGCATTTTCAGCTATGGTTCCCTTGAGAAATTCCTTTATTTCATTGTAACTTTCTTTTGCTCTTTCCTCAGTTACTAAATCTATTTTGTTTTGAACCACAACTATGTTCTTTATTCCGACTATTTCCAATGCATTTAGATGCTCTCTTGTTTGTGGTTGTGGGCATTTCTCTGCTGCGCTTATCAAAAGCAACGCACCGTCCATCAGTGCTGCACCGGACAGAACAGTAGCCATCAATGTTTCGTGGCCTGGCGCATCAACAAACGAAACAGTTTTAATTGGCTCGCAATCAGAAAAACATTTTATGCATTTCTTACTCGTCCCGTAAGCTTCATACCCATTGCATTTGGGACATTTATAAAAGGTAGCATCAGCATAACCTATTCTTATAGTTATTCCCCTCTTTATCTCTTCGCTGTGTGTGTCTGTCCATTTTCCCGTAAGCGCTTCGGTAAGAGTAGTCTTGCCGTGATCTACGTGCCCAACCATTCCTATATTCATTTCAGGTAAAAATTTCTCTGATTTACTTTTTTTCTCTTCTTTCAATTTCTGTTTTTGTTTTTTCTGGGCCACGAAATCACCTTAAAATGTCAAAATCTTGAATAAATATTTTTAGTATTAATGTTATTAATTAAAAGATAAATATAAGTAACATGGGCCCGTAGCTCAGTCTGGTAGGCCTTTTCAAAGGACCAAAAGCAACTGGCTCTTAATTCAACACAGATTTGCATCGGAACTGTTGGAGAAACCAGAAGGTCGGGGGTTCGAAGCACAGCTCTTTACAGGAGTTAACAACTTCCACAAAGAGCTGTGGA
>CAYYWW010000021.1:0-15923 GCA_964475515.1 uncultured archaeon
TTTCACACATAGAAGATGTTATAATAACCAAACCTGGTTCTGGAGTAAAAATAGTGGATGATCATTTATTTTAATTTTTAGGCGCAGGATGACTTCAAGTTTAATAATTTAAATAAAAACCTCAATAAAATTTATGGTCAAAGTTTCTGCTCCCGGTAAATTGTTTTTATCAGGCGAATGGTCTATTCTTGAAGTTGGAAATCCAGGTATAGTAGCAGCAGTTAATAAAAGAGTTTATGTTGATGTTTCAGATTCTACCGATGAAAAAATACACATTACAATAAGGGATTTTGACATACATGATCTGAAAGCAGGGTTCGATGGCGATGAGTTAAAATTTGAAAGAGAGTTGAACGAAAAAGAAAAACAAGACACATTATTTATGAAAGCTTCAATCGAAACTGCTCTCAAATATCTCGGAAATTGGAAACCATTCAAAATAGAATCGTGGGGGGAGGAAACAGTAATAGAGATAGAGGGGAAAAAGAAAAAAGTGGGATTTGGTTCGTCCGCTGCTTCTGTGGTTGCTGTTATAGCTGGTATATTAAAATTTCATGGTGAAGATATAGAGAGCGCGCAAGCAAAGAAAAAAATATACAAACTTGCAGCAATAACACATTATTTTGCTCAGGGAAAAGTTGGGTCCGCTTTTGATGTTGCTGCATCTACATATGGTGGTGTTTTTGTCTATCAACGTTTTGATCCTAATTGGTTAATTGATAAAGTTGAAAGTGGTATGTCACTAAGAGATATTGTAGAGCAAGAATGGCCGTCATTCAAAGTAGAACCTTTAGAAATACCCGAGGATTTTGAATTAATCATAGGGTGGACCAAACAATCTGCTTCTACCAGTGCTATGGTAAAGCAAATGCGGGGTTTCAAAGAATCCTCACCCGAAGAATATAAGAAAATTTATGATAATATTGCAAATCTTGTTAAAGAAATAATAGCAGCATGGAAAGAACGTGACAAGGAGAGAATTTTACAATTATTGAGAAAAAATGAAGAATATCTTAGAGAACTTGGACAAAAGAGTGGTGTAAATATAGAAACAGAAGACCTTAGAAAATTATCTGAGTTAGCCAATGAAGTTGGAGCTGCAGGAAAGCTTTCTGGTGCTGGTGGTGGTGATTGTGGTATAGCTGTATGTTTTGACAAAGAAATTGGAGAAGCTGTTAAGGAAAAATGGAAAGAAGCAGGTTTCTATATAGTGAACGCAACAGTTGATAGAGATGGTGTAAGGACAGAAAATTGAGATGTTTTTAAATAAAAAGGACAATATTTGTTTATGGTCATAAAAGTTTCCGCGCCCGGTAACGTCTTTTTCTTCGGTGAACACAGCGTTGTTTATGAGAGACCCGCCATTGTTGCCGCTGTTAACATGAGGACTCACACTTTCATAGAAAAAAGAAACGACAATACTATCATTGTCAATTCACCTGGTTATGGAACAATAAACGAGTCTGTTGAGAGTATACTAAAAAAACGCTTTGAAACATTTCGGGATTACAAAGACGTGATGGACCCTATAAGGGATCTGATAGGTATTTTCGGCAGAGAAATAGCAGATTTAAATGGGGGTATAAAGATGGAAATCACATCGGACATACCAAGAGAGTCCGGTGGTATGAGCAGCTCCACTGCTGTTTTGTGTTCTGTTTTTGGCGCATTGAATGCTCTCTTTGAAACAAATGTAAAACCAGAGGAATATTTTGACTGGTTGTATCCGCTTCAAGTTAAGATACATGGTGGTGCAGCGTCGGGATCTGAAATAACATCAAGTTCAATGGGTGGATATAATTTTGTTAGGATTGATAAAAGTGGTCCAAAAGCAAGATTAGAAAGGAGAAACCTGGGAAGACACAGTTACGATATTGTTATTGGTAATACTGGTATTGAAGCAAAGACAAAGGAAGCTGTTCAAAAAGTTAGAAATGCTTGGGAAAACAATAAAGGAAAATATGAATCGTTCTTTGATCAAATAGCTGATATAGTAAGAGAAGGTGAAAAAATACTTTTGTCGGGTAATGCGAAAAAGCTCGGTGAACTAATGAATGAAAATCATAGGATACTTTCAGAAGAATTGGGTGTTTCTCATCCAATGCTTGAAAAACTCATAGAAGCTGCCCGTTCTTCCGGTGCGTTTGGAGCGAAGCTTTCCGGTGGCGGAATGGGTGGTATAATGCTCGCATTGGTTGATTCTGAGACAAAACAAAGAGTCGCGGATGCCATAAAAGAAGCAGGCGGTACACCATATATAACAACAGTTGGTGTAGAAGGCGTTAAGATTGATTAGCTATTGTTCATTTCGTTCAATTTTTTCAAAATTGTTTCAGTATAGTCTGTTAAATGTAAATCTTTTATTTCATCTATTGTATACCATCCTATTTTTTCAGCATCACTTCCTGCTTTTATCTCACCCGCAACCTTTCCGAAAAAAACATAGCATTTGTGTTTGTGTTTTTTAAAGTTCGCTTTTCTTTCACCTTCTGGTACATCATGAACAAACACATAGAAAGGTTTTTCATCAACTTTGACTTCTCCTACTTCTTCCTCTGCTTCTCGTTGAGCTCCCTGCTGTGGTGTTTCGCCTTCATCTACATGACCCCCGGGAAATGCCCACAATCCTTTCCCCGGCTCATTAGCTCTTTTTATAAGCAGATATTTGTCTCCTTTCTTCACAATTACTAGCGTTGTTTTATGTAGAATATGTTCCATAAAATCATTTATTTATTGAAGTGATAAATTAAATAACATTGGACTAAGCCCCATTAGCTCAGTTGGTAGGAGCTGCCTTCCCAACAAAGAGCGTCAAAAGTCTTCAGTAAATCTCATGATATGATAAAAAGAAGACTTTCGCTAAACCTTGGTAAGGTGAAGGCCTCGGGTTCAAATCCCGAATGGGGCTTCAAAAAAACTTCGCATCCTTACTTCTTATTTGACTCCCAAAAACATAGAGTGTAAGCTTACCGAATGCTCTTTATGATGTTATCTGAAATCAAAAAATTCCTGTTATTACAGCAACAATTAGATATCCAATAAAACATCCTGTTGTCAAAAAGGGCATCGCTGGATAATATTTGTCTTCTTTAGCAATCCAGAAAAGAAACGAGAGAGATAACATGGCACAAAGTGTAATTATTAACGTGTAACTGAATGACATCAACTTTGTCATCCCATTTGTTATTAAATTTTCCATGACAACTCCGGAAAAAAGTAAAGGAAATGCTATGTCACCTCCTCCCAATATTGCTGACTTTCTGACTTCTTGGTCCATCATTTTTGGTTTCTTTAGAAGAGGTTTTCCAAGAGGGAATGATAAACCGGCAAACAATTTAGATTTTGTTAGAAACATTGCCATTTTAACCATGTGTTTTGTCTTTCTAACAGCGATTATATCATAAATTGAAATAGCCAGTAACAACATAAAGACCCAAAAAACATCAAATATGGGAACGAAGATTATGACTATACCAGCATAGATTAGTATTTCGGTAATGTTGTGGATTATTGGTTCTGGTTTTAAAATTTTAAGAAGACCTAAAGCAAAGGCTAAGAGCATAGCTAAATACATATTTATGTACACGGACAAGCTTACAGATATTGTTAACCAAACCGCAATGAAAAACCACAATTTCCAAAGTTTCAATAAGTTCAATTTTATTATTATTAGCATAAGAATGGTAGCCATGGCTATTCCAAGTAATATGAAAGAAAACGATTCTCCTCCTTCTGTCTCTGGTCTTTCAACAACGGTTTCTTTATGTTCAATAACAATCTCTCCCGAAGGTAACTCTTTAACTTCCTGTATACTTCCATTAATAAAAAATAAACCTACAATTTGAGAAACCAAAAAAAGAGAAATCAGAATGAGGGTAATGGAAAGGTTATATTTCATGCATATCTATTAGGCTCCGGATTATTTATATATTGGGGTCAATGATTAACTATGTATATTACGGAGAAAGATTTTCTGAGTACATATAAAGACAAGAAAGCAGGTAAAAGAGCACTCAAAAAAATCAATCTACCGATAAAATTGAATTCTGAAATTGCCAAAATAGTAAGTTATGTGACATTTGATGGTCATCTGGCAGGTGACTTTGGACAACTTTTTTTATCGTCAAAAGACAAGAAATTATTAAAAAAATTTTCGAAATTAATAAGTGAAAGGTTTGATTTGAAAGGTAAAATAGAGAAGTGTACCGATGGTTTTGGGTTGAGTTATAAATATAGAGTTTTTAACAGAGCATTGGGTAGAATAATTTATTTGGCTGGGGCACCCAAGGGGAACAAATCAATTACTTTATTTGATGTCCCCAGCTGGATTAAGAAAAACAAAAAATATTCCAAAGAATATTTAAAAGTTGCTTTTGATTGTGAGGGGACCATCTCTAGAGATCCGAATGGATATCCCAGATTAAGATTTAAAATAGTTAAAAACAAAGATTTCCTCTATAATGGGATAAAATTTATGGAATCTATAAAAGAAATGTTAGGTCTTTTTGAGATAGAAACTACTGAAATATGGACAATAAAAGGAAGCAATATCAGCGAAAATGGAATAGGCATATGTTTCGCAGTTAAAAAAAGATCTTTCGAAGAATTTAGTAAAAATATAAATTTTAGTATAGAAATGAAATATAATAGGCTCAAAAACATCTTGGATGCCACACGATGTGGGACAAACTAACTTTAAGTTAGTTTGCACAAAACCGTGAGGTAATGGCATCCTGGCAGGCTCCAGGTTCCCTGGAGATTTGAGCTTCGCAATGAAAGGTGAAACCTGCTCATCTGGGTTCGACAGTATTTTCTCTGAGAAGTGTCCAGAGAGACCGAAAATCCCAGCGGTCCCATCCAAATCATTATTTTATAGCCTCAAATCAATTAATTATTTATGAGGGGTCAAGTTGCTTTTGAATACATGATCATTGTTGCCGTTGTTTTCGCGTTCCTAATACCAATATGGATTTACATAAACACTGTTCAAACAAGAACCAGTACAGAACTCATACTTTCCTATGCAAAGAATGCTGTTGAAAAAATAACAACAGCCGCTGATCTTGTTTATTCACAAGGTCCGCCAGCAAAGGTTAGACTTGCTTTGTATATACCAAGCAATGTGCAAGGGTCGTCCATTGTTAATAAAACTGTAATTTTGAGGGTTGTTACAGACTCGGGGATATCGGATATTTATTCTACGTCCCTTGCCAATCTAAATGGGAGTATCCCGATATCCGAAGGAAACTACTGGGCAACATTAGAAGCAAAAGATAGTTTTGTTCAAATATATATAGAATAACTGCTATTAAAAATCAAAAATAAAATAAAATAAAAAAATTAAATTCTTGTGACTTATACGGCTGATCCTGTTAGGGTTCCTGTACTCTTAAATCCTGTAAGACCAGTATCTAAATTATCATATGTTATTGTAACAGTTATCGAATATGAAGATCCTGAAGTTGTTGTTCCAAGACCACTTATAACATATGTTACTTGATCATTCGGTCCGAGTGTCGTTGCAGTAGTGTTAGTTACCGGTGTATTAGAACCGAATTGTGCCTGCACAGAAGTTATGTTAATATTGGAGCCCATTGCGTTTTTGAGGATCAATGTGAGTTGTCCGCTCGAAGTAAACTGCCAACCACCGGCTGGTACTTGGAATCCCTGAAAACCCGTTGCTGTAGATGTCGTGTACGTTGATGGATTAAAGACACCCAGTGCGAAAAGTGCTGCAGCCACTATAATTACTATCAATATGGCCCATCCGTATGTCATCAAATATTCCATCGCTGCCTGAGCTTTAAATTTTTTCATAGGCATCTTATTAATTATTAACCGCGGTTCTTTATAAATATTAGAGTGCAGAGGGTTATTCCTGGCCTTTGAGATAATTATTTTTAATGTGACCAAAAAGAAGCTCGTTTTTTTCTTTTGCAAGTTCTATCATCTCACTTGCAAGTATCCTGTAACCTCTATCTCCCTCTCCCATTGTCCTCAATTCTCCCATGACCGTCAACTGTCTTGGATCCATGCAAAGTAAAAACCTTTTTTTACATGCTTGTAGAGCTACTGTTTTAGAAAGTGTACCACCATGTTTTAAATAGACCCTTTCTACTAAATCACACGCTCTATCCATAATTTTTTCATATTCGCTCCTTATAGACGACCCTTTTATTAAATACGGTATCTCATAGCCCGAAAGACCACGCATTTCCTGTTGAAAACGAATATTCATCCTGTGCCTCTTAAAGTCTTTCCACAAAAACCATGGCGATTCTATTTCAAATATAAGGTGTCGCGTTGCAAATCCTCTAATAGGCTTGCTTCTATTAGGTCTATCTTCTGTCGCAATTCTAAGAATTTCCGCCCTTTCGGATTTATTCATCGAGTTCACTTCGTCTAAAAGTGCCTCAAATGTTAGATTGCAATATGGATAAAGTATCTGACATATAATAGTTTCTTCAAGAGGTGGTTCATAATGCAGAACAACATCGTTTTTCGATTTAATAAATTTGTTTCCAAAGAGTTCCCTTGCTTTTTTTCTTAATTTTTCTTCGCGCTTCACTACGTTTTCATCAACTGTTATTCTAGAGAAATACTCTGGAGATATTTTTGAGAGTTCCTTTAGAGCCTCTTTAGCGTAATATTGTATAAAAGCGTCTTTGTAACTCAGAAGTTTTTTGAAATGCTCCATCATTGCACGTGAATTGCCACCTAAAATAACGGTTGTATAGGCCGCTAGTGGTATTAATGCTCTGATAGAGTCGAGAACGGATACCTTTTCAGGAAGCTCTGTGTTTTCGTTTCTTTCTTTGAATTCACTCATAAGTATTTCAAACCCTCTCTCATAGAGATTAAAACTGTCAAACAGAAGTTTTTTGGCCTCTTCTGCAAACTCAGTTTTCATCAAATTTGGATCCCAATAGACCCTTTCATATGTGAACTTTCTTGAATATCTAGTCGAAAGTTCCATTGTAGTTAAAGGAAAGAAAAAGTCTTGCTGTATTTCTGTTGCATATATAGGGTTATTTTCTGATACAACAAAGACAGTGGAGCCTTCGGCCGTGGACTCATGTCTGAAATCGAAATATATTTTACTATTTTGCTGGGCAGCGAATGTAGAAAAATTACTAAGAAGTTTGTTAACATCTTTCCCATTTTCTATAAAACTTATTAGTTGATTGACGTCACATTTTTCTCTAATTAGCTTTAGAAAACGCTCCCGGACGTTTGGAAATCTAGAAACCCCCATATAGACATATGATTGAACAGCTTGGGGCATATTTTTAATAGCGAAGATGGATTTATCGTGATTTGTGAAAAAATAGTTTAAAATAACTTTGTTTTCATCCATAGATTATTATAAAACTGTTTATTTTAATTTTTTATGAAATTTGTGAATTACGCTTACTTATCCAAAAAAAGTCAGAAAACTTAAAGGGAACTAAATCAAAAATCTAAATGCTATTTCAATTGCTATAATTATAGCACACATTATTACGACATGCTCTGGTTTTAGTTTTATTGCTTCTTTGGACTCATCGAAGTATCTTACGAGTCCTGCTGTTGATTGCGGCATTTGAATTTTGTTTTTCTTTGTCATACTTATTTAATTTGATTCATTTTTTAAATGTTTGTGTTTTGGATATAGGATTTATTTCTAAAACTATTAGACATGCTGGCTTATAATGTTTGTCTTCAATTTCTTTCAAAGTTTTGTTTGTGAATTGTTTTAGAATAACTTTTATGATGGTAGCATGTGTAACAAACACAACTGAAGAATATGTATTCTTTATTTCATTGATTAGACGTGAAACTCTCTTTGCCGCATCCTCATAACTTTCTCCTCGTGGAATTCTAAATTTCCATTTGTTTTTCCTCCTCTTAGAAAAAATTTCAGGAAATTTTCTTTTTGCTTCTTCTGTGCTTAAACCCTCAAATATACCAAAGTTGACTTCCATTAATCTTTTGTCAATAGTAACCTTCATTCCCAATTCTTTGGCTATATAATTTGCTGTCTGTACACACCTTTTCAATGGACTTGAATATATAACGTCTATTTTTTCGTTTTTTAGTTTTTTTGCAAGATTTTTTGCCTGATCAAGTCCTTTTTTCGTCAAAGTGATATCAGTATAACTCAAGAAACCTTTTTTCTTCCATCCTGTTTCTCCGTGTCTTACTAAAAAAATTCTCATGATTTAAATTGAGCTTTTTGATTTGAATAAATATTTATTGCAGATATCTAATCTTCAATATGAATCCTGATGTTATTTTCTTTCTAGCAGTCACTTTCTTTGCATTTATTTTCGGCATTTATTTTGGTAAAAAAATAGTAGAGAACATATACAGAAGAAAGCTTGATAGATGGATTATAGATACCGAAGCAAGAATAAGAGAAGATGCAATAAAAAGGAGTCGTCTTGTTCTCGGCGGTAAATTAGCAGAGCAACTTTCTCCTTACCTTCCTGGTTTCAACTACGACCCAACAGAGGTTAGATTTATAGGAACCCCAGTGGATTTAATAATTTTTCCCGGTTTATCAGAAGATAGACCAAAAGAAATAGTTTTCATGGAAATAAAACATGGTAATAGCGAACTTACTAATAGAGAAAAGAAGATCAAAGAGCTTGTTAAAAACAAAAAAGTACGATGGGATGAACTTAGAATAAATATTGAGAAATAATATTGTTATTTTAAAAACAACATAGAATTAAAGCGGTGTGCTGGAAATAGCCCATTTTTTGTTGGTCTGTCACATATAGTGAACCAGACCTGTAGCATCTGTCTAAGCGCCTTTTGGCTTGCACCCACACAACAGCGAGCCTTCTCACCCAAGTATCCTTCTATGCTCTTCCTATACTCCCAGTCGCCCGGAAGTACTTGGATTTCATAGCTCCAGATACTTGGTTTATTTCTTCTCTCGCTGTAGGCCTCTCGACCTCTGCCTTTCGGCAGTGTGTATAAAGGGTGAATGGAGCTTCCTCATCAGCTTTCCTTTGAAAGAAAGCTGACGACAGCTACATATCCAGCTCACCGCTGTATTTTAATTGAAAACATGCTTTATAAATATTACTGCTAATTATTAATTGTATTATGGCACTAGATAGTTTTTTACAATATTTAAATCATATTGCAAATGGAGCAAAACTAAATGGCCTAAGTGCAGGTAATAGCCTTATGATAGTTGGTGCTACTATTGGTTCTATGGGTATATATGCTTTTTCCAGGATTATACATTCTGATATAGAGACTAATCCAGAAATTGAATATATTGCAAGATGGGTTAAAGAGAGATTTGGAGTATCCAAGTAGAATAAAAACTAGTTCTTATTTTAAGTAAATAAAAAAGGCGAGCTGTCTTTTTGACCAGGGCCGTCAGGTGTTTGGGAACCGTAGGCTGAACATCTCCTTGCGTCGATGCTTACACCCCGGTTCCATCAACCCGGTCGTCTACCGGACCTTCCTTCTCTCACCGCTAGTCGCCTAGCAGTTTGAGAAATGGTTGCCTCTTTTCGGGGGCAGTTTCGCGCTTAGTTAGACCAGTAGAGCTTCCGCTCAAACTGTATGCCTTCAGCGCTTATCTGCTACGGCGTAGCTACCCGGCGGTGCGTTTCACAACCGGTACACCAGAGGCCGCGACGCCCTGTTCCTTTCGTACTAAAGGCATCCTCCCCTCAGGCAACCTACACCTCCAGTAGATATAGACTGAACTGTCTCGCAACGTTCTTAATTGCTGGGAGATCAGAAAGCTTTAGAACATAATTTGTTTAATTTATATTGTTTTGCTGGGTGGGGAATTTTTATTTTTTTATAAAAAATATATACATCCTTCTTTTTTCCTATACGAAGTATATATTCGCGTTTTTTCCTTTCCTCAAATATTTTAGATTCAATTCCGTTTTTCTTTAAAACATCTTTCATCCATTTCAGGATATATATGCTTTTGGACCAAATTTCTATTTTAGGTCTTGTTCTATCCTTTGTAACACTGCCATCGCCAGATATCCATCCTCTCATAAAATCTGTCTTTTCTTTCAAATTTGAGAGAGCTGGTGGTTTTATTTTTGATGATTTAGAGCCAGAAGGTATATTATATCTCCGATTTAATGTCTTCCAGAGTGCTTTTGATGATACATTTATTTTATACTTCCCGTCGCTGAATCCAGAGTTAACGAACTTCGGTTGAACTCGCTTTCCTGTTAAAGTGTATACCAAAGGAATCACAATCTCTTTTAAAAACTGAATGTCTTTGTTTATCACAAATATCGTTGATCTGTCCCTACTTAAATGTCCATCACTACCAACAATACCTGCAAATAAATCCATTTTCGGCATTATTTATTTTTTGTTATTTATAATGAAAAACTTTCTGACCTCCTCCCAGCTAACGTGGCTCTTTAAAGGGTGAACACCCCTACCCTTGGTGGCTGCTGCACCACCAGGAAGAGCCGAGCCGACGGCGGAGAAGCAACGAACGGGGTCGATATGAACTCTCACCCGCCACGACTCCATTATCCCCGAGGTAACTTTTCAGACAGACCGGGCCCCCAATAAAGAGGCACCGGGGATCGCTAGGCCACGCTTTCGCGGTAGGATACCTTATTGTCGGGTATCCTATCAGGCTGGCTTTTGCCCTTGCACTCTACGTTGGATTTCCGACCCAACTGAGCCAACCTTTGGGCGCTCCTGATATCAAGCTGACTGCTAATTATTAACACTTAGTAGTCGAATTCTTGTCAGGAGCGTGCCGCCCCAGCCAAACTACCCATCTGCTGGTGTCCCCCGAAGGGTAAGCAATACGAGAATGACAGGGTGGTGTTACATTGTTGCCTTCCCCGAAACTGACGTCTCGGGTGCGACGCTCCCACCTACACTATACAGTCGTTCTCGTATCACAGCAGCAGACTGTAGTAAAGCTTTCCGCCCGAAGAAGGAGCCAATAGCATCATTCTTTCTTGTGTTGTAAGTCTAATAGGACAATAACCAAATTTCTCGAATACCATTAATTTCGAAATGTGCTTAAGATTGTTAAATCCTATTATTTTCATCCATTTTTTAAGCATTTTATTACCGTACATTCTTATTCTGTATTCTTTATATTGTCTGTTCATAGTATTTTCATAAGCTACTTTAAATTTAAGTTCAATTAAAGCATTATATACAAACTTTGCAAGGACTTTATTGTTTGTAAAAAATTCTATTCTTGGTTCACAATTAATGCCCCTTCTGTTTTTCTTAAATGAAAGGCAGAAATCTGCATCAGCCAAACCTCTGATAAAATGAGGTATTAACTCTTCTTTATTTAACCATTCTGGAATATTTCTTAATTTCCTCTTATTACCAACTGGCAAACCAAGTTTGACTTTACTTTCTACAACTTCTCTAGAGTTTAATATTAATATTATTGTGTTATCGCTTTTTCTTTTGTATATCAGTGGTGTTTTTTTATACAATTTCTTTATTATCTCTGGAATCTTTCTAGAATAAAAATCATAGTCATTTCTAATGTCACCGGAATATATAACTCTATAAACTCTGTTCTTTATTTGCAATGATCCATCTCCAAGATGAACTCCTGTTTCATATGCTAAAAGTTCTTGGCTTGTCAATTCTTTAGTTTGAAAATGAAAATTTCTAATTTTCATGTTTTATTGTTTGGGAAGCGGGCTTATCTGCTTTTAGTTTACGACCTGCTGAAAGCAGGAAAAAGCAGAATAAGTCCGCTAATCATGGCCCCTTCTTCGATCTACGGGGTCTTCTCTTAGGGTCAAAGGAGATACCAGCTTTTTTCAGCATTAAAATTCTTTGGTTAATTGTTGTTCTGTTTTTAGAAAAATTAAGATATTTCCAAGCAAGATATTTTGTCAAATGTTTCGGGTTCCAAAATCCGATAATTTTCATCCATATCTCAAGGTTCTTTCTTCCGTAAAGTTTTAATACATGCTCTGTGTTCTCCTTTCCTTTTCTTATTCTTTTAATATCAAACTTAGTTTTTACGCTCAGCCCTAAGTTTTTAAGTTCAATTGATATGTCCTTGATTAATTCCTTATTATTCATTGCACAAATTAATGTAGGTGAACCGTTACTTTGAAAATACAAACCAAAATCTGTGTCCGCAATTCCTCTTAAACAATTCACCAGAAGTGTTTTATTTTGTTTTACAAATTTCGGTAGACCTTTAAGTTGTAATTTATTCCCTATCGGCAAACCAAGAACGTTGTGTTTGAATGTTGTAACTGCTTTTGAACAAACTGATAGACAACACTTATCTGGATATTTTCTGGCAATAACTTTTTTGTTGTACAAATGTTTTACAATTTCTGGAAGAATTTCTGAAACAAAAATCCAATCTTCTTTAGGATCTCCATAATACCTAACAGAGTGTGTTCCTCCTTTAATTATTTGCATCGATCCGTCTCCAAGATGAACTCCTGTTTCATATGCCAATAATTCGTTCTCTAAGCTCGGTATTTTTGTACCGTTTTTTATGTCGTATTGACTGAACTTTATCAAACGAAAATTTCTAATTTTCATGTTTTATTGTTTGGGAAGCGGGCTTATCTGCTTTTTCTGGTTGAAAACCAAAAAGCAGAATAAGTCCCGCTGTTGTGGCATCTCCTTTGATGTCCCACTGGAGGTCTCCTGAATATGCACAGGACATTGATTTCGCTGGGTATCGGTCTAAGACAGCGGAGATCTCGTTGAAACATTCATGCAGGTCGACAATTAATCGACAAGGGATTGCGCACTGCCCAAAGACATGGCAACAGCTTTACGCTACCTATGTCTTAGACGGTCTTTTGTTATCATCTTTAAATCAAATGACCATCTATTAAGACGGTCAGAGTTACCGCCGCCGTTTACCAGGGCTTCGGTCCCTTGTAAAGGACCTTAACACACTGGCACTGGGCAGTTCTCAGGAGCTGTACAAGTCGTTTCCGATTAGCAGCCCCCTATGTTTTTGTTAAACAGTCGGACCTCCCTTGTCACTGCGACTCACCCGTTCCAACCGAGTTGGAGGGGTGAGCATGGCTTCTTCCAAGGGTACGCCACCAATTTGCCGAATTCCTTAGACCGATTTCTCCCAACACGTCTTCGCCTTCTCAGCGAGGGGCACCTGTGACGGTTCTCGGTACGATTGAAGGAAATCCTTTTTGATTCCGTTTTCACGGGTTCTGGGAGTCAGCCAAACCCTCATACGAGGGCTCGTCGCAATTTCGTCCATTTCTCACCATTACGGTACTCCATGGACTTCGTTGCTTGATCACCCGCAGGGTGATTGGCCTATCCCAAAACGTCCGGAATCAAACCTAGCGTTGCCGCACGTATTCCTTCAGTACAGGAATATTAACCTGTTTCCCTTTCGGCAAACTCCGGTTAGGGTTTGCCTTAGGATCGACTAACCCTCAGCCGAATCGACCAGAAGACAACCAATTAAATAAAGATTAGTTGTCATACTGTTAATCGTTGCTGAGGAACCCTGGCCCCTCAGACGGCTGGGATTTTCACCCAGCTTTGCTGCTACTATCGGCAAGATTCTTGTTTTTGTGAGGTCCACCCACACTCACGTGTAGGTTTCTACCCTCACAAAACACCTTCCTACCACATCTCTTTCGAGGTCCAAGGTATCGGTGGCTTCTTTAGTCCCGTCCATTATCGGGGCCCTCAACCTCGGTGGGTGAGCTATTACGCACTCTATAAAGGATGGCTGCTTCTAAGCCAACCTCCCCACTGTCTTAGGTTGAAGACTCCCTTCCTCACTTAAGAAGCACTTTGGGACCTTAACCTTGGGCTGGCTTCTTTGCCTTTCGGAAAACGAGCTTACCCCGTTCCCTCACTCCTACCATCAACAGCGGCAAAGGGTTCGGAGTTTGACAGCGTAACTGGGCCTTTCGGCCCTTGGTTACCCAATCAGTAGCTCTACCCCTTTACCAGCCTCCGGTAAGGCTGAACTGTGGTTCATTTCGGAAGGAACCAGCTATCGCCCGTTTCGATTGGCTTTTAGTGTCACAAAGCTCCACAGCTCGAAAGCGGAGCCTTTGATTTCACCCCTAGTCCCAGGTCACCACGGTGGTTTGAATCCCAACTGGTGTAGCAGGCCTCCATCCAGCTTTCGCTGGACTTCACCTTGCCCAGGACTAGATCAACGGGCTTCTGGTCTTATCCCTGTGACTTGGGCGCTTTCACACCCAACCACCTCACCCTTGCGGGCTGCGTGGTTTTTGCTTTCGCTTCGGCTACGGTGTTACCACCTTAACCTCGCCACAGAGATAAACTCCTTGCCAAATGTTTCAAAACTCACGATATAGTCCCTAAACCTCTTCTTGTACTCAGCTTTTACAAGCTTTTCCTCCGAAGAGGCAATTAAGGAACTATATCTCCCTGTGGCCATGTGGTTTCAGGATCTTTTCACCCCCTGTTAAGGGTTCTTTTCAGCTTTCCCTCACGGTACTAGTGCGCTATCGGACTTGGAATATATTTAGGATTGGGAGTTATTGTCTCCCACCTTCCCACTGGATATCCGACCAGCGGTACTCTGGATACTCACTATCATCCTTCTTTCCTTCCTCTACGGGGCTATCACCCTCTAAGGCGCCGCTTTCCAGCGGACTTCGAGTCGGAAAGTTAGGATGAGCGTGAGTCCAAACCCCACATCCGGATATGATTTCTCATACCCGTTCGGTTTGTCCTCTTCCCTTTTCGGTCGCCCCTACTCAGGGAATCGCATTTGCTTTCTTTTCCTGGCCCTACTAAGATGTTTCAGTTCGGGCCGTCCCCTCTCAGGATAAAAATCCTGAGTAGTCCCGAAGGACTAGGAAGTCCCATTAGGAAATCCAGGGTTCAAAGGCTGCATGCGCCTACCCCTGGCTTTTCGCAGCTTGCCACGTCCTTAAAGGCCGACTGCCAACACTATGTATATACTGCTTTGTTAAACAAGCAGTCTTTATTCCATGTTAGCAGTCATGCTTTCTTCGGTTTCCAAGCCAAGCCATCCACCACATGACCCTAAGGCCCTGTGTGTCAGGACAGCTCGCCTATGATAATCATTAAAAAGGACTCTTTTGGTGTTCACTTAGTCATCCACATGATATCTCATGTGTCTGAACCCCGTTTTTAATTCATTATCCTTTTTTCTTAAACACCCCAAACCAAATGATTTGGAGTGACATATATGAGCATGATAAAGCTGTTCAGAGAAAGAGATATTTAACTATCCGCTGCTAGCTGTAACCCCCTGCCACAGAGCACAGCTAACTCTGAACAGCTTTGATAGCCCTCCAATGAATGTGTAATATGCAATGCAATATTATTTTGACATCTTGATTATTTAAAGGTTTTGAGAGTAGGCCTTTATGGATGGACCGAGTGGGATATTCAGCCTTTCTTTGGATATCACCAAAGAAAGTAGCTTTTGAACCCACAGCCTCTGCCTCACTTGGGTAAAGCTTTTATCAGTTTTTGAATTTTTAAGAACATCTTCTTTGCTGTCATAGAATACCTGACATATTCCATGCTTGGATTTTTTTCTTTTACCACTACCTTTTTGGAAATATGGCTTCCAAAATTGATTTTTAGGAACTTTTGTTATTTTACTCCAAAAATTTATTTCTTTTTCTATATCATGCTCAGGATAAAGATGTATTAAAATTTTGATTTTATTTTCTTTTGCTCCTATTTTTCTTAAAAATTTTAAGAAAGCTGTGACTATTTCCGGTTGTGTTTGTAAAACATACCCTAAATTGCTTCCAACCTCTTTTATCTACTCTTGCTTTTCTTCCCTCTGTCCAATATAAACTAGCTCCCATTATTTCAAGATCATCCATATTCTCTGCTTAATATAAGCAGAGGTATTATAAAAGCTTTACCTTGCAAGGGCAGCGATCTTCAACGCCTCTTGTAAGGCAAGAGGTACCGTTGAT
>CAYYWW010000022.1:0-15388 GCA_964475515.1 uncultured archaeon
GATGATAAAAATGATAGAGAAAAATTACCCATTTGATGAGGAATACCCAACCTTGGACGATCTAGAAGCTATGCCGCGAGACGAAAGGAAAAGAATGCATTTGAGAGAACTCTCCCCAGAGGAACTATGTAAAATAATAGAGGATTTAGAAGAAAGAATAAAGGATTTGGAGGAACAATCTGTAACAGACCCTTTAACAGGGGATTTGGGTATGTTTAATAGAAGATATTTTGAGACTCAAATAGAGCGTGAACTATCCAGGTTAAGAGCAAGAGAAGATGACCAGAGGCATCCTGCGAAAGAGTACGTATCAATTTTGTTTATAGACCTAAACAGATTCAAAGACATTAATGACAAGTTGGGACATATAAAAGGTGATGAAGTTTTAAGAGAAACAGCGCGTGTTCTATATGAAAATGTCAGACCATCAGATACTGTCTGCAGGTATGGCGGGGATGAATTTGTTGTTATTTTACCAGGCGCTGATGAACATGGAGCAGAGGTAGTTGCTGAAAGAATTTATATGGCATTTGAAAGGGAAGTTGCAAGTAAATACATCACAGAAGTTGATGGTTTTGGCATCTCAATTGGAATGGCAACAGCACACTATCAAATTCCAGTAGAAGAATTGATTGAAGAGGCTGATCGTCACATGTACAGAATGAAAAGAAATAGTGAACACTGAATAAATATCAAGATTATTCATATTCTCTATTCACCAATTCCCACATTTTTTTCGCTTTCTTTTCACCTATTTTTTCTATCTTTATAAGTTCATCAACGCTCGCATTGAAAACTCTCTTCGGCGTTTTGAAATATTCCAAAAGCCTTTGACTGAGCTTGGCATTGACACCGGGTAAACCAGCAACTAAAAATTCTTGTTGTTCTTTTATCGTTTTGGGTTTCTTACCTGAACGTATCTGAACACCCTTGTTTTTATTTATCTGCTCTCTGTAGGCTATAACAAAAAGCATATTTGCAGTTTCCTTTGGATTCCAGGTCCACAGTACTGGAACGCCATAATCCGTTGCAATAGAAGCTAACGCACCACGTATTGCATTCTCATGCACATTTCTCGTGAAAAAAAGAAGGTTTGGCTGACCTTCTATTATCAAAACAGGTTTTTCATACGAGTCTATTAAAGCTTCCAATTGAAGAAAAATCCGTTTGTTTATTATGGATTGAAGAAAGTCTTCTACAGTTTTTCTTTCGCAGGCCACTTCCTTTGAACAAATATAATCACCAACATCAAGTTTTTTACGTCTGAGTATAACATCAAAGTTCTTTAAAAACCCAAAAACTTTAGACCTTGTTTCACGTTCATCAACAAATATAACAGGTTTTCCACCCTCAACTAACGTTTCTTGTACCTTTATGCACTGAGTCATAATTATTTTATTAGAATAAAATAAATTATATATTATGGAGACATCTGCGAAAATATTTTTCACATCTTTATTATTAGTGTTAATTTCATTTCCGCTTTCTAACGCCCAAACACAATTACAAGTAAAAGATGTAACATTTATACCAAACACAATTTCTGCCAAATCCGGTGTTATAGTAGTGGCTGAAGTTGAAGGAACAGGACCTTTACGAGTCTCGTGGTTTGTTCCTACTTACTATGGTCAGGGATACAATGTGATAGGAAACCTTTTCAAAATAGATGAGGGAAAATATATGTGCTATTTTTCTAATACGGACCAAGAGAGTACATGTGGACCTTCACCTTTCATAGAGCCTAATATGGGTGATTATCTAGGAAACCCGCCAGTTGAATTTGTTGTATGGGCACAAAGTCCACTTAAAGAAGAGCAAAACGATATGACATCGAAAACAGAACAAGTGTACGTTGGTTCTATAAAACTAAATCCTCTTCTAAGTGTTGAAGAAGGTAAATTATATATGATAGTTTATCCTACCAACATCGTAGATTCTGTAAAATACGAAATCTATGATGAAAAAATAAACAAAATAACAGAAGGACAATTGGAATGGGATGCATTGAAAGGTGGCTATACAAAAACAATACCATACAGGGATAATTATTATTATGCAGCTTTTTCTGCAATTTCAACAAATGATGTTGCTGGAAACGTTGTTAGAGTGCCAAAAGAAATAGAAACTGGAGGTATTAGTGCCAACCTTCTCATAGATGATGTAATAATACATGATGCGGTTGTAACAAAAAATATGCAAACCACTTTTCATAAACTCTTTAAAATAACAAACCTTGGTAACACGTTAAGAAACCTTCACGTTGAAATACCTTCTGCCTTAAGTTCATACCTAGAAATACACCTAGAAAACGATACAATAGAAGCCAACGATACTGTTTACATGGATGTCATAATAAAAAACATAGCAGCGGATACTGATATAAGAACTACAGCTGACCTTATGTCGGGGAACGAAAAAGTGGGTGAAATAAAGGTTAACATTGAAGTCAGTGTAATAAAAGGCGATGTTTCTACGGCATTGCCAAAAATAACACCCTCTGTGTGGCTGGATGAGTACGAATTGGGGCCAGTTGAAAAGGAATTCACGATAAGAAACGATTTTGGAACAGATATCTACTTAAACTACAGTGCATCGGGAGATATAAGAAATATTATAGACGTTGAGGCACCAAGTCAGATTTCCGCATTCAGCACAGAAAAAATAAAAATAAGATTAAATCCAAGAAGCAAAGGAAAAGTTACTGGTGTTTTTAGTGTAAATACAAACGCTGGTAGTATAGAAATACCAATAGCAGTTGGTTTTTACGAAAAAATCTCAGACCAGATAAACACAACAGAGGAATTGCTTAATGAATTAGAAAGTAAGTTGACTGATGAGCAGAAAGCAAAACTATACACACTCCTAGCCGAAATAGAAAGTGATATTAACTCAGCTACGAGATACACGGGTACAGGAGACTATGAAGAAGCTTCCAAGAGCATTGAAAGAGCAAAGGCTAAAATAGAAACAGTTGCAAAGGTTATAGCCTCTGGTGTTGGTATAGGAACAATAAACTATAATGGAGGAAGTGATGATAGCGGATATGATGAAAATGGTTATACAGAAACCCCAGAGGACTCTGGTCTTTTAGTTATAGTTTTAATAGTGCTTATAGGTGTAGGCGCAGGGGTTGGTATTTGGTATTATTTCACCAAAATAAAACAGCCAGGTAGCGAAGAAGAGGAATGGGAAGAAGAACTTGAAGATGAATTTGATTAAATATCAATAATATTGTTTCGTTTCTATATTTCCCCTAGATTTTAACTTTGATACAACAAACAATATAATGAAAACTAACGCAGCTATGGGAACAGCTAAAAACACATACCAAAGAGGATATTTGTTATGTCTTATATTATCATTTATTTTATCATTATTGTAGTCTTCATTAACAATATTTTGAGTGTTTATCTCTTCATTTAATTCAGCATATTCATCCACTTCATCTCCGTAGTTGCTATTTATATACAAACTATACCACTCATTAAGCTTATTTGCATCGCTTTCGTTTCTTTCTACTCTTCTCAGCATATCTGTGAGCATCTCGTTTGTTGAAAGATACGCAGTATCCTTTTTTATTACATCACCTGAAGTAACTACCGCGGTTATGTTAAACAGGCTTGATACACTCTGTGGGGTAACATTGAATTTTATTGTTTTTTCATATCCTACAGGGACCTTAACCACTTTTTTCTGAAAATCAGCGGTCAGGTTATCGGAAATCTGTATATTTATTTCAAATTCATCATTTTCAAACCCGTTGTTTGTAATAGTCAGCCTGTATTCTACTGGAACGAGATTTTTTACATTGATATTTTTTGGAAAAAGAGACACGGTAAATCCACCTTCCCTTTCCAGGTAGTTCTTAACTATTAGCTGCCCTTCTCTTTCTTTAACACAAAAACTACCATCACAGTTTTTTACTCTTGCTATTATTGAGAAATTATATATTCCTGTATTACGGGCCTTTAGCGTAAAGTTAACCTCCTTGTACTCTTCTTCTTTAAAATCAACTTTTTTTGAAACAATCAAACGACCATTGCTTTCTACATCCAAATCAATAGTTATATCCGCATAACTTTGAATCATTACAGTGTAATTTACAGGGACATTTGGTGTTGAAAATTTCACTGGTTTTTTGATTTCCATATCAAAAAGGTTTACGTCCGAAAGTCCCTTCTCTGTTTCATTACCACTAATTTTTTCTGTATCAATATCAGGCAGTTCAGAAACGCAAACACCACCCTCAAATGTTTTCGCTGGAAGATCGTTTCCAGTTATTGTTAATGTGAATTTCTCCGAACACTGCCCAATTCTTTTTCCATAAGTTGAGAAACAAATAGGCACCACAACAGTGTTGTTTTCATCGGTTCTAACGACAACCTCGGTGAGCGTGGCCCATGTCTCTTCACTGCTGGGAGGATTTAAAAGTATTCTATACTCAACCTTGCCTGGGACAATAACGTCCATATCGTCGGGAAGGACTATATCAAAGCACACAAGCTTATCGGGCTCCATTGCTATATAAAGGTTATCGGGAAGAGCGTTAATGTTAGGGATAGAAATGAGAAAAAAAATTAGCACACAATTCATTAATATCAAATTCAATAGTTTGAACATAATTAATTAATTTTTGGTCCCATTAGATAAAAAATGAGATTTAAGCAACTTCTAATTCTGGACCACGCTCAGTAGCCTCAGGATAATACTGCTCCCAGAAATCCTGATCAACCATTTCTTCTGCATCTGATGTATCACCACTGAACAAGTTTCCTAACCATTCAATTCCAGCACGCAACAATTCGGTCATGTTAATTTCTACATCCACACCAAGAGCCTCAGCAGCTTCACCTAAATTTTCGCTAATGTCGAGTACGCCTTGTTTCAGTTTTTCCTCGTTTTTGTACATTTCTGTTCCAGCTTTTTCAGTTATATTAGAATATCTTTCATAACACTGTTTCAACATCTCTACACAATCAACGGTTCCGTTTTCTGTTGGTTTTTTCACACATGTAAATGTGTAAGCATCGCATCTTTCACCTTCGTCACATTGACTGCTGTCTCTACACTCTCTACAGAATCCAAGTACACATACAGGCTTGTTTGCATCGGTGCACTCGTTATCATTATTACAGCTAGTTCCCTCACCAGATACAGGAACACAACGCCCATCATCACAGTATTCATCTTCTGAACACTTGTATTGACAAATACCATCTATACATGAGCAGCAGTCATAATATGAACACTCTTCACTTGTTGTGCATGGCTCTCCTGAACATATTTGTGTTGTTTCATCTCCTGCACCCTCATCACCACCTTCATCCGGTATTATTACACCCCACGGCTCAGTAGGACAATTACCAACGAATTGACCATATTCATAAGAACACCTCTCTATAACATTGTTTTCTTCATTGAGCTCTTCTACTACATTATTAGGGTCAACGGTTGCTGTAAATATATCCCAAGACTCTACATCGGCACTAACATCTACATCATACAATATTATTTCAATGTTATAGACTTCTCCTGGAGATAGCGCTTCAACTGGTTTTGTCTCTTCAAGTCTCTTACACGTGTAAGGATAACATTTCTTACCATCGATACTAATTACAGTTGCCGGGCTGTCCGCATTACCAACATTTTTCACATTTAAACTTATAACATCTGCTTGACATCTACCAGGATTTAAATACACTGTAAGATCAGGTTTCCCTTCCACTGCCACGGGCATTCCAGTGATAATTCCAGATATTTTGTTAATGATACTTCCTGTAATTCCTAATAACCTTTCAAGTAATGAAGGCGATGATGCGTACTTCGTTATATTTACACTGCTTCTACATTCTCCATTTTCATACGCTTCCACAACCTCCATGATGCAATCTTGCAATGCAGTTTGACTTAACTCAGCATTATAATCAGCTTTTATCTTGTCTAACTGAACTTTTAGGTTGTCACACTTTTTCTCCTGTGACTTAGCGAGTGCTGTTCCACCTGCTCTTATGGCCCACTTACCAACGTCTTTGACAAACGGTATAGCGCATATAACATCAACCCCAGGTATCAAGCAAACACTCTCAACTATTACATCCGCACTAGCAGCTGCTGCATACTTTCCTGCTATCAATGCTTTATCAAGAAGATTTGGTTCACAATTTTGAACGCGTTTTTTCATCTCCTCTATCGCTCTGATTTTCTCTTCTAATGCAGCATATCTAGCAGCAGCGCCGGAAACATTCTCTTCATATCCATATCCGGCAGGAGGTTGTTTGTTTGTAAATATCTGAGGAAGATTAGCTGACAACATTCCTGCTTCAACATTTTTACCATTATTATATGTAATAAAGAATTGAAGCACACCGCGATAAACAAAACTTTTACCCTCCTCACAATCTGGTTCGGGCGGTATGGTTAATGTACATGTGTACATATTTGAATATGAAGAACTTAAGCCACCTGTACTACCACTACCCACCCCTTCACCTGTTCTACCAGTTCCCGTACCTGGAGATGGAGTCGGTCTTAGTCCGCAACTTGAACAGGAACCCGTTATACTTATTGCCCATCCAGTTAAACCACCTCCGTATCCGCCACCGACAGGTTGAAGGCCACCACCGCCGAAGAACGGATAATCAGAATAACAATAAACATCTACGGCTTCCCCATTAAGAATAGCACGTGCGTATTGAAGATAAGTCCCAGAAGGTTCATTCTGTATATATGCTTTTATTTCTAATTGATTTTCCACGTCACAAGATTCAAAATAAACATCCCTATCTGGCTTCGCTATTACCAATCTAACAGAACTTTTTGGCTTACATGTTCCTCCACCACCACTTTTATAATCGCAATAATAATCTGGACCAAATTGTGGGTCATCTTCACAAGGGCAATCTATACATGATGTTGCAGCGCTCTCTCCCTGTTCTTCCTCACAAACACCATCTCCAGGATGTACAACAGGGGTAATAGTTATATCACTGAAACTTGCTGTTAACATCTTGCTTACTATGTCCTCTCCATCAGGGAACGAAATAATTATCTGTAACTCATTGGGACCTATTGTTATGGGTTGTTTGCATTCATCAAATGGACCAATTGATAATTCACAAACGAATGATCCTGTTACGGGGTTTATCTCACCACATGAAATTGAATAATCAGATATTACCCCATCTTCAAGATGTTCGTAAGAATCTAATTGGACATCTGTTGGGACATTTGGATTCGCTCTGGTGGAAACAGGTTCAATTGCGATGCCATATCCTGTCAAACCATCACCTTCTTTACTACCTGAAGTAGCAGCAGTTATTTGACCCTTTATTTTAACTACGTGTGATTCTAAACAATCTTCAAAACTTGTGGGGGATGCTTTGACAGTAAGTCCTATATCATCCAATGATTTACAACCTTTAGCTATGTCACAATACACATTCTCTCCTTCGCAACCGCAGTCTAAACAGCACGTCTCAGAACTTTCTAATGATTGACATATACCATCACCACAAGTATACGGGGGTATTAGTATATCGGAAAATATCGCTGAAAGCTTCTTTGTTTTATGTTCACCAACGTCTTCGTATGATATTTTAAATCTTATCTCATTTTCTCTGATAATATATTCCTTTTCGTGATCGTAATTTGGTATGGTAAGCGTAAATTCACAGTTATATACATTGTCTTCTTCTGCTTCTTCATCCAACGTGCATGATAGCTGCCCGGAAGACCCTGGTAATGCTCTATCTTCTATTCCAATTTCCTTTAATTTGTAAGTGGTACTTAATAGTGTAAAGTTTGCTGGTGCGTTTTCTATTTGCGCTGTTATGTGAACAGTGTTGTTTTTGTTAGGATCAAATTCATAAATAACCTGAGTGGAATCTAAGACTGTAAGTGTTATTGAATCCTCAGGCTGACATATCTGATTCTCAACATCACAAAAGTATCCACTTTCACATTTGCATTCATATTCTAACTTTCTCGGAGAACCTATTGTACTAAAAACAAGTTCCTTTGTGTCAACATTTGGTCCGTTATTATATTCTATGGGTAATGTAAGTTTGTACTCAATATCTCTTCTGAACTTACCACAAACAAATTCCGTTGTAAATTCTGTATAGCATTGTAATGCATTCGCTGATCCGTGACATTCAACGGGTAAAGCGAAATCTTCTATTTCAAGAGCACCTGAGATCGGGGTTTGTATGCTTGATGGTGCATTTCTTATCACAGCGTTGAAATTAAGTCTTGTTGTATCTTGACATTCTGTTATCTTTTTATCAAATAAACCAGTGACACCTAATGTTATCTCAGCAGCAGATCTACACACACCGCCCTGCGGTGATTCTATATCAGCAACGTCACAATAATATCCTTGCTGACAACCACAATCAAAACAACATGTTTCAGAACTTTCTCCAAGATCACTCTCACACACACCATCTCCACAGGTGAAGCTTGGATTTTTGTTTAAAGTTATGGGATTTAATACACCGTTACTATTAACCGGGAAAAGGAAGTAGAAATCATTAACAATAGAATTTATTTCACTTCCAGGTATTTCTGGTCTGAAATTGATAGGCACATTACTCATTGAACCCTCATCTGCAGCCAGCGCATAAACTTCGTCCACATTTTTTAAAGAAACACCATTAGACCACTCCATCGGAAGCATGTAATAGTTTTCAATATATTTTTTCACAGGTTCGACTAAGCCTGGTTCTTTCACATAGAAGTCCAATTCTTCAAGGTCATAATTGTATATATTGAACTCATCGTATCTTACACGTTCTATTTTTATAAATACACCGGTCCAAGCCTCTCTTGAACCTCTTAGCTTCGCAAGCAGAAGGAGATTACCTACCTGGGGGAAAGCAGTAGCGGCAACTCTTTCTGACATGTCATTCCATGAAAGCTCGGTATCAATATAAGATGTAAATTCAAGCGGTTCTGGAATAGTTGGTTTTGTTATACAATCAAGAGGACCATACGCTTTGCATCTATAGAGATACATTTTTTCTATTGGTTTTGAAGAATCAGCTGATATAGCAAATAATGATATTTTAACTTTAGACCATGTGATATCGCTTGCATTATGAATTTCCATTATGTTCCAATTTATAACATCATTTGAGCTTATATCAATACTATCTACAGTGGCCCCTCCTGAGATAAGATTTATCCGTACAGCATCCGCTGAAGAGACAACAACTAAGTAAGTCAATACACAAATGAACGCAAATTTGAAATTTTTCCCTTTCATTTTACTCTCCTCCCGTCAGTTCTGATTCTTTAATTTCACAATCACTTTGGAGTACAGGTTTGTCAGATGAAACCGGACCTAGACCGCATTTATTTAATAAAGTTGGAAGTGTTTGTGCGATCATGTCGTAAGCATCATCCTCTGAAAGAGTTGTTATTTCTTCATACTTGGGAAGTACTATGTAAAATCCATCCTCTTGGGCATCTTCGTTCACAAGATACGCGTTTGTGGATGCAAACCCACCGATAACCTCTGAATCACGCATTAAGAATGTATTTACTATGTAATATCCTTCTTCTATATTAACCAAATCAAATGCACCGTTGGCAAGTGTTTCTCGGGGATTTGCTAAAAATCTTAAGTCATCTTCATTCATTTTAACAGGAACAAACCGTATTTCTGATTTGCTCTTCGAACCGTAAAAATTATTTTTCGATATTTTGTAGACATTGTTACCGTTATTATCTTCTGTTTTTTCTACAACGACCTCATAAATAAATAGTGGCACATTATATATCTTTCTTAGTTGCACCTGGATGTTTTCTAATTCCTCTGATTTTACATCGGTTTTTTTGTAAACAGAAAAACCATTTTTTGTGACAGAAAATACACCTGTGCCACACGGTATTTTTGCTTTTAATTCACCATTTTGATCCGTTTTTCCTATTGAACATCCAGCAAATTTAACTTCCGCATTAGATATGGGTTCTTCTGAATAAACTCTGGTGACCTTTATGTTCATTTCACATTCCTTTTTGTCACATATATAGGAAGGAATAATATCTTCTTTATTATAATCGGTTCTTTTTGAAAATTCTCCGGGAGCATTAGCATCAACAAAAATATCCATGACGAATATAAATGGATCTCTCGTTAAAGCATCTGTAATAGTCACAACAACGGGATAATTTATCCTATATTTTACTTCAACAATATCCCTTTCACAATACTTACCTGCAAAATATTCTACTGGATGTGCTTCTTGATATATTGGATTAGGTGTAAATTGCAGCGTTATTTTGTTAAACTCAAAATTTTCAGGCAAATCAAAATTTATATCAACACCATCGTATATTTTATCCAATTTTATTTCAGGAGGTACAACGTTCTCAACATTACTGCACTTTTCATAACCTGAAATACACGCACTTGAAACAGTCTTATGAACAATCTCCTGAACAAGTGGTCTTATACTGTCCCAGTCCTTACTATAGATACGTGGCTCACAGCCATAAGCTGGAAGTAAACCCAAAGGCATTTTGTAGGGGTCTTTAAAGTTTTCCAACCACATATTCGAGACAGTCGCTCTTTCAAATGGTCTTTCCGAAATCACAGAAGCTTCTAAAATCTTTTTTGAGATCTTAAATATCTCTCCTATTCTAGATTGCATTTCTATACGATAGACATCACTAACTGTTCTGTTTTTAACAATTGTGGGCATTTTGACTTCTATAAGTATTTTATTTTCAAGAATTTTTGCAGAAACTGAAACGTCACCAAAAGAAACACCCTTTTCTTCAAGAGACTTCTGAAGAGAATTTTTATTTTCTTTTAAGTATTCTAACAGACCTTTAGCAAAATTCTTCTCTATGTCAGGATAAATTATTTCTCCACTATATGTTTGCCAATAGTTTCTTTTTTTACCAGCATATAAAACATTTCTTGGTTGAGGCTCTAGATATCCACCATACATATTGAGTTTATGTAATGTGGAAAAAGCACCATCTCTTATCATATTTACTACACTATCTCTGACAGATTTTTGTTCTTCACCAGTTCCTATAATAGATGTTGGTATAATCTCGCTTTTGAATGCATAATATACAGAAATCCCACCAACTATCACAAGAATAAGTATAACAGCAATTTCAGCTTGAGCTTTGAAATTCACCATATTAATATATTTTATTTAGAAATAGTATATAAATAATTTCTCTAATCGCTACCAATTTACTTTCATAACTCTCACTTTATTCAAAATTAAAATAGTAAAACTCTCCACATAGTAGAAATGTATTATTTCAACTTATAGTACAAACATGTTTCATGTAACATATATGTAACATATGGCTAAGGATGTCGATTGAAACAATTTTTTTTGGTAATATGTTACACAACATGTTTCATGTAACATATCAATGTAACATGTAACATGTGGCTGAATATGTCGGTTTCTTCAACAACATGTTACACAACATGTTTCATGTAACATATCAATGTAACATATTTTTTAAAACAAGCATTATGAGAAGGCACAACATGTTACACAACATGTTAACTATATGTTTCATGTAACATATCAATGTAACATGTATGTAACATAAGCCTAATGACATCGGTTTTTATGGAGCACTCATATAGCATAACTCAAATTAAATAAAATTTTATTAATAACAAAAACATAATTTAAGCGGGTTTTTGGATATTTTCATTTCAAACAGCCAGATGTGGTTTAATGTTTGGGTGGTTCAGAAGAAAGAAAAGAAAAAGAAATAGGAAACCAAAAAAATCGATATCAAAAAATAGCGAAATTACAAAAACTAGTAGAGGAAAATTCATGGAGGCTGGCGATCTGCTTTTGAAACAAAAAATAAAAACATCAAGTGGTGTAGAAGAGATGTACGTCCAACCAGTTAAATTAGAAGTTCCAAATATGGTGACTATCGGAGGAAAACTTGATACTATAATTGAAAAATTAGATAAAAAACCAGACAAAGAATGGTTTGAGAATGAATATTTAGAAACTCTAAAAAGAGTACTACTGATAACAGAAAAAATAAGGCAGAATCAAGATTCACAATTTTTAGAAACAGGAAATATTGATAAAACTGAGAATATAGATCATATGAAAGTTGAGAAGAAAGCAGAGCAGGGGATAGAGAAAATAGAAAAAGAAGTTGCTTCAACCCTTATAATTAATGTACTTAGAAATTCAGATAAAAAAACAATATCTGAAATCTCTAAAGAGATAGGATCATCAAGAGTTACTGTTTGGAGAAATATAAAAAGATTAAAAAAGGAAGGTAAAATCAAGATAATTCAAGACGGCAGATTTAAATATGTTTCTTTAATTTAGAATTCTCAATGCGAAAAATGAAACAGTTTCATCTCACTATTTTTTTGCAAGTATTATTTTAACGTTGAGTAATTTTTGACTGCCATGCTCTATTTTTTGTATTTTTTCATTCGCAACAATTTTCTCTATCTTTTCATTTTCTAACGATTCATCACCTATTTTTAGTGTCATTTTTTTCATCCCATAACTTATTATTCTTTTATCTGGCTCTACTATGAAAAGATATCTATAATTTTTTTTAAGGTTCCCATATTCTTGAAGATATTTTGTTACCTTTTGTCTAGCTAATGTTTCACAAGGTATAACATTTCCACACTTCCATGGTTTCAGAGAAAACGAACAAGCTATCACATCAGAAACAAGCTTACAACCTTCATCAAGATATCCAGTGTCGCTTCTTAATATACTTAAAAGAAGGTTGTGTGCATATAAATTCATGTAGTCTCTACTTTCTCTCTCTTGAAGAAAGGACAAGAATAGTAATATAATTCCTGTAAACATGATTATTGTAAAAATTATCACTATAAGGTTTGCCTGTCCACATCTATGTATATTAAAACTATTTTTTAGTCTCATGATACACACCAACTTTTATATAAGCTGGATAAACTTTTGGCACTATGCCTCTTCTAAAAATCCACCCAACTTTTCTGTACACATTTACTGGAAGTATGTAAGAAGTAAAATTACCCTTCTTTTTGCAATAGGTCCAAAGGTTACAATTAGTATCGTAAACACCAGGACTACATGGAATATCATTTTTTCCATTTATAATTTTAATTTCAGCGAACCAATTCTCACCAAAAAGTTTCTCCAAATCTTCACATCTATCGAGCATGCTTGTTAACTTTGAATCATCAAACATACTGTTTTCCTTTACTAAATACTCTGAAACGATCATCCTTTTTAATATATTCATCGCTCTCCTCTGCTCAACCCTGTTTTTTTCAACATTCGCCCGTGATACTTGCCACACCGTAAGAAAGAAAATAATGAATACTATAATAATTATTATGAAAAATAGAGTAATTATCTGTTCCATCAACTGAATCTGACCCTTATATTTCATAATCACAACCTGAAATAACCATTTTTGAATGGAGATTTTCAATCTCATCCAATTTTGTTTTTAGGGTTATTGTGGTTCCAAGGCTCGTATAGTAATCTTTATCCGAGATGATACTCTTTATTTGATTCATAAGCATTGCGAAACGATGGAAGAGTGGGAGACATCGAGCATCCATGGAATCACTATCAAGTTCACCGTTTCTTAATGCATTTTCTATTTCGCTTGCGATAAGAATAGCTCTATTTGACATCATCTCTGCGGCAATGGAAATCTTTTTTGAAAATTCCCTGTTTTTGTAAATATATAAGTTTTCCCCTGCTATACCATAGATAGTTTTATAGTCATAACCGACTATAGCGGAAACTATGTCAAGCGCATCCTTGTAAATAAGATAGTTTTTGGAGCCATTTATGTAAATTCTCCCAATGCCATTGGAATCTGGTAGTGTTACACATAATCCTCTCGAGGGAGATGTACATGAGGTTGATATTTTGATAAAACGGTATTCTCCATTGACATTTGAAACAGTTTTTTTACAATCAAAAAATCCAGGAGCATTTTTTTCTTTAATTTTTTCTAAGAATTCCTTTTTATCACACAAATCTTTCCCGTCCTCTCCGCAAAAATTCTCTTTTAAAACATTTCCTGAACAAAAACCAAATGTGATTCTATTCTTGAAACCTGTACTATCGGGCATATGTTCAGTTATATTTTCTATTAAACTCCAAACCAATTCTGTATTTTTCATTGGGACAAATATTACTCTTGACCGTGGCATTGCGATAACATAACGAAATTTAAACCATTTCATGTCTAAACTACCATCATCAATGAAAACTCTTTTGCCAGGAGAAAATAAAACCATAACTTTTAAAGGAGTTTTTCCCATACTTGAAACAATCCCAGGCGGTTCTGAAACATCAAAATTTAAATTGAACTTTATTTCAGAAAATTGATTAAAATCTACAGGATTGCCAGTTAAATAAACATCTTCACAAATCATTTCAAAGTTATTTAAAATCTTACCTCTCTGGACATCTTCTTGAAGACCTGTATATGTTTGCAAGTAGTAGACTATAAAAGAAACTAAAAATGCGGCTGCTATAATGCCAAATACCATTTTAAAGACCTGGAAATTCAGTATCATATTTATTTATGAAACAATTATTTTGGATAATCCTTAACACTTATCTCAACATATGTGCCTTTATTCTCTATATATAAAGTAACTCCACTGACTGCACAAAAATTACCATTTCCGTCACCCTCGGGCCTTGGATAAAGGTGCTTTATTTTGTAGCCTTCTCCAATAGAGTCAGCATCGTAATATATCCAAATATTTGAAAAATAATAAGGATCATTCGGATTTTTTATCATGGAACTTATAACTATACTTTTGGGATTCCAACTTTTCCACGAAAGAGAACCATAGTATAATTTTTTTTCTGGATTTTCAGGATTTATGAAACAAACTTTGGACGATTTCGGGATATGAAGCTGATACTCTCTACTTGAACCCTCAGCCATCTCATATACTTCATTAACAGTTTTTTTTAAGTCATCAACAGCCTTCTGAACTTTGGCTCTCGATCCTATATCAAATATAGAACCTATTCTCTCGATTCCGAAGGTAAGAAGAAACGCAATGGTTATAATAGTAAATATTATAACGAAAACCATGCCAACATTCGTTTCCATAATTATATTTTTATTAACTAGTTTAAAAATTCGGAGTAGTTGCTCAAAGAGAGCACTAATGATCATAGATGATTTATAAATAACTCAATAATATTGATTTATTAACCTACTGTGAAATTCATATCAAATTTATATCTAAATACTACATGTAGCGGTTGTCATGTCCAATCGGCTTCAGACACTTGAAACAAAAACATATAAAAAATAATATTATTTATGAAACGAGGAAATAAAATGGCAAACTTTCAAGCTAAGATGTTCAATAAAAAAGCTTCTGACC
>CAYYWW010000023.1:0-7136 GCA_964475515.1 uncultured archaeon
ATTAAATTTTTCATTTGTTGACGAGAAATGAATTCCAAGAAATTAAAACTGCACAAGGCGGGAATTTTTAGACATGCCATTACAGACAATCAAATATTTAATTAAAGAAATTAAATAAAAAAATTCATAAAAAATACAGGTGGTTTTTATGGTTGTTTTCGACGAATTTGGTCCTGAAAAGATTTTGGAGGTTTATGATCCTAAAACTAAGATGCACGGTTTTGTTGTCATAGATAATACAGCATTGGGACCTGGAAAAGGCGGTATAAGGATGCGACCTGATGTTACTATAGACGAAGTAGCTAAACTCGCAAGAACAATGACATGGAAATGTGCTTTAGCTGATTTACCGTTTGGGGGAGCTAAGTCAGGCATAGTTGCTGACGATAGAAAGTTAACAAAAACAGAGAAAAAGGAGATAGTTCAAGCGTTTGCACGGGCTCTGAAACCTGTTTGCCCAAGTTTATATATAGCAGCACCTGATATGAATATGGCAGAAGAGGAGATGAGATGGTTTGCAGAAGCCAATGGTGACTGGAGATCTTGTACGGGAAAGCCAGCGGATATGTGTATAGGAAAAAATAAATGCGGTATACCGCATGAATATGGCTCTACAGGGTTTGGTGTATACATTGCTACGTTGGTTGCATGTGAGCATCTGGGATTAGACCCTAAAGAGCTAACGTATGCTGTTGAAGGTTTTGGTAATGTTGGCAGCTTTGTTGTAAAGTTCTTAACAGAGTTTGGCGCCAAAGTAGTTGCAGTGTCCGATTCCAAAGGATGCATTTATAATAAAAATGGACTTGATTTTGATAAATTGATTGAAATTAAAAAGAAGACTGGAAGTGTAATCAACTATGGAGAAGGTGAAACAAAGAGATGTGAAGATCTCTTCCGGCTTGATGTAGATGTTCTGATACCTGCTGCAGTTGCGAATTCTATAAATGAAGACAATGTGGACGATATAAAAGCCAAAATTATTGTAGAAGGCTCCAACATACCAGCTACACCTGAGATTGAAGAGCGACTCCACAAAAGAGGCGTTTTGGTAATTCCAGACTTTGTTGCCAATGCTGGTGGTGTTATATCATCCTATGCCGAATACATAGGTGGGACTCCAAAAGATATGTTCAAACTGGTAGAAGAAAAAATAAGAAAAAACACAAAACTTGTTTTAGGGCATTCGCAAAGAGAGAAGGTGAAACCAAGAGATGCTGCAATGGAAATAGCAGTTGAGAGGGTCAGGGAAGCGATGAAAAAATAAAATGAGTAAATCCATTTAAATTTTTTACTTCTAATTAGTTACTACTATGAACATGTATGATTCAGGTAATTCTTTAAGGATTATGCAGATTGCTGAGATTTGGATGCCTATAGGACCAGACATAACATATGGTGGTGTTCAAAGAGTGATAAGATATCTTGATAGAGAGTATGTAAAAAGAGGGCATGTATCAATAGTTGCGGCGCCAGCAGACTGCCAGGTTGAAGGCTGTCTTTTTTCCACAATAGAAGAAAGTAAATGGAAGAGATACGATGGATTCAGGGAGCATGTGGAAGCCAAGGAAGAATTAGAGAGACATTGTAGGATGATCATAGATTTTTTAACGGGAAGAGATGATACAGGTAGTGTGAAAAGGGTGGATATAATACATTCTCATACAGGATTCATATCATCACATGAATATAGAAAAAGAGGAGGAGAAATAAACATACCCATTTTAAAAACACTTCATTGGCCCTACAACCCTGAAAATAAAGAGGAATACGAGTACTGGAGAAGACTACAAAACGATAGAAAAATATTCTTTAATGCTATAAGCAATGCCCAAAAAAGAAACTTTGAGAGATGTATAGAAGTATGTGACGTTATTTATCATGGTATACCACTAGAGGAATTTCCATTTGAAAATTCAAAATCAGACTATCTCTTTTGTTTTGGTAACATACGACCAATAAAAGGAACGCACATCGCGATAGAAGTTGCGAAAAGAACTGATATGAGATTGATTATAGGCGGAGAAATATACACAACAAATAAAAGATATTATGAAGAAATGATAAAACCTCATGTAGATGGCGACCAAATACAGTTTATAGGGCCATTAACTGACATAGAAAAGGTTGAGTGGTACAAAAGGGCAAAAGCACTGTTAATGCCCATACAATTCGATGAACCATTTGGTTTGGTTATGATTGAAGCAATGGCATGCGGAACACCCGTAATAGCTTTTGGGAGAGGCTCTGTACCAGAGATTATTAAAGATGAAGAAACAGGTTTTGTTATCTATCCGAGTGGAAATGAAGAACAAGACATAAGGGAAATGATAAACGCAGTAAAAAGAGTGGAATCAATAAAACCAAGAAAATGTCGTGAGCACGTGGAGGAAAATTTTTCAATTGAAAAAGAGGCGAATGCTTATCTTTCTCTATACAGAGATTTGGTTCAAAATTTAGCAGAAACTTTAATATAAGACTAAATTTATAACAACTATTTATGAAAATCGATCTTCATGTCCACACTAAACACTCTCCTGATTCCATCTCTTCAATAGAGAGAATAATAAAAACAGCCAAAAAGAAAGGCATGGATGCTGTTGCCATAACAGATCACGATACAGCTAAGGGTTGGAGAGAAGCGCTTAAAGTTTCTAAGAAATTAAATTTTCCTGTTGTTCTGGGAGAAGAAATAATGACAATAACGGATGGCAGAAAAACTGGTGAGATATTAGGACTTTTTCTTAATGAGGAAATAAAATCAAGGGAACCGATGGAAGTAATAGATGAAATAAAGTCACAAGATGGTGTTGTTGTAATACCACACCCATTTGATAATCAGAGAATTACTCTTAAGAACATAAAGAAGTATTTGAAGTTTATTGATGCCATTGAGGCATTTAACTCAAAAGTAAATTCAAAGTCAGCCAACCTTAAGGCATTTGAATTTGCAGTTGAAAACAAGATAGGAACAACTGGTGGAAGTGATGCTCACATATGGCTAAATGTAGGTAATGCTTACACAGTAGCCAACGCATCAGACTTAGAAAGTTTTAGAAAGGCCATTAAGAATGGAAAAACAGGGGCATATGGAAGAATGAGACCATCTTATACAAAATTCTTCCCAAAAATTGCAAAAATATACAAAACTATTTTTTCGAGGTCCTGATAGCTATATATATTCTTTGTACAGCTGTTACATTAGTTAGAAATGCTAGAATAATTATCGTTATACTCAACCAAATTGGATTGAAGTGTGCAAGAAGTATTCCAATGAACAAAATGATTAATCTTTCTGCACGTTCTAAAAGACCACCTCTAATTTCAGTTTCAACCAGATTTTTTTCCTTAGCAGCAGCTTTAGCGTACGTTGTCATTATACCACCGAAAAAGTAAAGGAATATCCAGATATACGACGGCATAAAAATTTGAGGTAGACTAATGAAAAGAAGACCAAAGATTATTATACCTTCAACATACCTGTCCATTATCGTATCCAAATATGCCCCAAGTTCTGTTACACTTTCTGTTACTTTTGCAACAGAACCATCTATTAGGTCTATAAAGCTTGCTATGATAAAAAACAAAGCGGCAAGAAAAAAATTTGCATTGAGAAGAAAATAAAATGCGATAAACGTTGGAATAAGTGTCATGATGGTCCATTGATTAGGCGAAAGACCGAATTTATTAAAAAAATTACCTATTTTTATGGAGAAATTCTCGAAACGCTCGCGTTTTTTGTAAAATGTCATATTTTAAGAATTACTATTTTACATTATAAAATATTTATTTAGGTAATTTACACTGATTATATGGTGTTTAAGAGATATGACATCGTGGTTATAGGCAACTGTACTGAAGATAGACTACCTACAAATAATGGAGTGGTGTCGAGATTGGGAGGTTCTCCTTCTTACATATCTTCCCTTCTTAGCACTCTTGGTGTCAAATATGGTGTATATTCAAAGGTATGGTCAGAATTCCCCTTTCTTAGGGAGTTGTCTTTTAAACCACTTCCGAACAGCCCAGAAATTAAGCCATTAGTTTGCAGATTACTGAACGAAACCACAGGAAAAAATCACGTATTTCTCACGTCTTCTGAAAAGATACAACCAGAAGATATTGATTTCAGTTCAAAAATATCCATAATATCAGGAGTTATGAGAGAGGTGCCACCAGAAACCATAGAAAAAGTATGTGAACGATCAGATGTAACAATAGTTGATACACAGATGATGATGCGTGGATTAGACTCAGAGGGCAATGTTTTTTTGAAAAAACTCAGTGAAACGGAATACTCTAATGTTATTCATTTATTTGATTACCTTAAAGTCAGTGAAGCAGAGTTCAGATTTTTGGATATTAATCCGCTCAATAAAACAAAAATACTTCTCACCCTCGGGCCAAAAGGATGCAAAATAATAGCAAATAATCGAGAAAAGCATATACTAACGATGCCGTTGAAAGAAATAGAATCCAATGGATCTGGCGACATGTTTCTTGCTGGATTTGCCTACGGGTTGCTAAATGGTTGTGACGAAGAGACAGCAGCTAAGATTGGGAATTATTGTGGTGGTTTGGCTGTAAGAGCTGTGGGCGTCCCAAAACTTTCCAAGAAAGAAATTGAAATAATTAAAGAAATGGCGAAAAACGTCATATAGAAATAATTTTATATCGTAAAAAACAAATAGATACATATGGTTACACCATCGGAGCGTTTTGAAGACGCGCTCACTAAAGATAATCTCTGGATATATATATTGACATTGCTCGAGAAAGAAACCCTCTATCCTTATGAGATAAGAGAAAAAATTAAAAAACAATTCGGTTTTTATCCAGGGAATGTTACTGCTTACATTGTAATAAAGAAGTTAGAATCTGAGGGGTACATAAGGCTCGTAAGAGTGCTCAAAGAAAGCGGACCAAATAGAAAATATTATAAGATAACCCATAAGGGTAAAAAGGAACTAGAAAAAGCAAAGGAAATCTACAAAAGAATGAAAAAATTTTTTGAGTGAATTTATTTCTTCTCTTCTATAAGAACAGCGTTCACAACACCGTCTTGGCCAGGTCTGCTTGTTACTTTTGCCAAGCCGTGCTCTGTTCTTATGATTGCACCCTTCGTTATAATACCTCTTCTTGCATAGTGCGGATTTGCTGGATTTTTTTCAACAGAAAGAATTTTCGATTGAATAAATTTTCCTTTAGGATCTTTAAGATTAGCTTTGAGCTCTGACATTAGTTTCAGTTTTACATTGCCACCTCGACAACGCTTGATTTTCACTTTTCTTTCATCTATTTTTGTTTCAACAAACTCCGAACCCCTGTCCATTCTTCTTTTTTTCCTAACCCTACTAAGTTTAGAACCAGTAGGACTTCTCTTAGATCTTAGATGCCATATAGCCATATTGAACAACAGATTATATTGTATTTAAATTTTTATATTGATATTGTTGATAACGTATTTAAATATTTAATACGTAAAAGAATAACATGCAAAGACCATTAGATGTACTGGGATCATCGGTAGATAAGAGGATACTAATAAAGACCAAATTCGGTGAGACAATTACAGGTGTTTTGAAAGCCTTTGATTCGCATATAAACATATGGCTGGATGAGGCAAAAATACAGGGAGAAAAAGAATTGAACTTAGGCAAAGTACTTATAAGAGGAGATAACATTGTTTATATATCTCCTGAAAAGTAAAATCACCGATACGGTCTTTATGTAGATTCTTAGAATCTAAATTTAAGGTGTATTATGGTTAAGGGAACACCGTCGATGGGAAAAAGAAACAAAAAGACTCATGTTTTATGTAGACGTTGCGGTCATCGCTCCTTTCACGTTAGTAAAAAAGTATGTAGTAATTGCGGTTTTGGTAAGAGTAAAAAACTTAGAGTTTATTCTTGGCAATGGAAATCTGTAGAAGGAACAAAAAGATTGAAATAAACGATAAATGTTAAAAAATTGTTTAATCTTTTGATGGTTTCACTTCTATACCTATGCTTTCCAACTTTTCCTTTAGTTTATCAAGTGCAACATAGACGTCTTCAACTGTTCTTGCTCCTGTACATATTATTTTTCCAGAACTGAATAACAGAAAAGCGACTCTAGGTTCATTTATCCTGTAAACAAGTCCTGGAAACTGCTCGGGTTCATATTCAGCGTTTTCTAAAGAAAATGTTATTTCCTCGAGGTTTAATTTTGCATCTATTTTTGAACTGGCAACTATGTTTTCTACTTCTACATCATAATCAGTTGGCACATCAATTCCTGCTTCTCTGATTTTGCTTACTACTTTTGCTATAGCTTCCTTGGCTTTTTCTATGTTTTTTGCTCCTGTGCAAACAATTTTACCAGATGAAAATATCAATGCTGCCGCTCTAGGTTCATTTATCCTGTAAACAAGTCCTGGAAACTGCTCAGGTTCGTACTCGGTGTTCTCAACTTTGCTTACGAGAACGTTCAAAGGTATTCTTTTCCCGAGAATAACGAAAGCCACAACGTTTTCGATTTTTATGTGAAAGTCTGACATAGTAATATAATATAAACTTCTATTAATAAATATATTTAAGTTTTATGTGATTGATGATGACGCTCGATTTTATATTTTCAATCTACAATCTCGTAGAGTCTATATGGCTTATTCTTCCTGCATACGCAGCGAATGGGCTTGTTCCGTTAATAAGAGGTAAACACCCTGTTGATGGAGGAAGAAAATTTTATGATGGTATGCCCATCCTCGGTAAAGGTAAAACATGGGAAGGGTTAATATTTGGCATTTTTATTGGTTCTTTAATAGGTTTAATAGAAAATGTAGCTTTCCCGTATCTCCCATGGGAAATATCACCAGTTCCTTTGAATATTGCTCCAATGTCAATTCTTTTGGGGTTTCTTTTAGGTGCAGGAGCAATGATAGGGGATATGATAGGGAGTTTTATTAAAAGACGATTAAAACTTAGAAGAGGCCAGGCAGCACCCTTACTCGATCAGGAGGATTTCTTGATAGGTGCCATCATTTTTGCATCATTTATTATTGAGATAAAAGTTGAATGGGTCATACTTTTACTTATAATAACGCCTCTTATACATCTTGTTTCTAATACAATAGCTTATATAATTAGAGTAAAAAATGA
>CAYYWW010000023.1:7236-12218 GCA_964475515.1 uncultured archaeon
AAAAATTTGTAAAAAATTTATAAATTGTAAAGTAAAATAATTAATACAAATCTGTTCTTTTGGGCGAGAACAGAAATAGGGCTTTAATTTGGGCTTTATAGTATTGGGCAAATATAATGGGCTTTTTCTGAATTTCTTACAATAAAGTATAAAATTTAAAATTAATAAGGATTTCGCTTGTTGAAAATATATATCAAAGTAAACAAGTGAAATCCAAAGGAGGGTACTATGGAGTCATTAGTTCAAAAAGCATTTGAAAAAAGTTTTTTTGAGGAGCCAAATAGGGTCGGTTTTGAAGAAGAAAAAAAAGACTCGTTTTTGGATGAATTTGGTTTGGAAGAAAACCAAGCGAAAATTATGGTTGTTGGAACGGGAGGAGCAGGGAATAACTGTGTAACAAGACTTCATGAGATAGGCATACGTGGAGCAAAGACCATAGCGGTCAACACAGATGCAAAACACTTGTCAATAAGCAAAGCTGATGAAAAACTTCTAATAGGAAAAGAAGTTACAAGAGGTTTAGGTGCAGGTGGATATCCTGAAATAGGAAGAAAGGCAGCAGAAGAAAGTGAAAGAGAGATAAGGAGAATGTTAGATGGTTGTGACATGCTCTACATCGTAGCGGGCCTTGGCGGTGGAACAGGAACAGGTTCTGCACCTGTGATAGCAAGAATAGCAAAGGAAATGGGAGCAATAGTAATAGGTAACGTAACAATGCCCTTTAAAATAGAAGGAGCAAGAATAGGAAAAGCAGAAGATGGTCTCTATCAATTAAGACAGGTATGTGATACAGTGATAGTAATAGAAAACGACCGCTTACTAAAAATAGCAGGAGATCTTCCTTTACAACAAGCATTTGCAGTTGCAGACGGGTTGATATCTACAATGATAAAGGGTGTTACTGAAACAATTTCACAACCTTCGCTTGTGAACCTGGATTATGCAGACGTAAAAGCTATTATGCATTCGGGAGGGGTTGCTTCGATAGGCTTCGGTGAAAGCAACACAGCTAATAGAGCAGAAGAGGCAGTGTTAAAGGCGATGTCAAATCCATTGCTCGAAGTGGATTATCATGGGGGGAGAGGAGCTCTCATTCATATAACTGGCGGAGAAGACCTAAAGCTAGATGAAGTTAATCTAATAGGAGAATATGTCTCAAAACAACTAGATCCTGAAGCACAGGTTATATGGGGAAGCAGGATAGATCCTGACTTTAAGGGAAAAATACGGGTTATAACAATAATAACAGGAATAAAATCCCCGTATATTTTGGGTCCTGTGCCACAGGAACCTGTTAAAAAAGATTATGCATACGACATAGGAATATCTGTAATAAGATAGAGGATAAAATAAAAATTAGAGAAGAATAATTGGGACTCCATACCCTCCTTTTTCTTTATTTTATTTGAATTATACCAGTGTTTTTAAATCTTGATAAAAAATTCATTATCTCCCAATTTAATCTGTTTATACTCTCCATGTTTACTGTTCTTGATTTTCTGTCGACTACAACTTCTTCAAAACTTAGATATCTTAGCGTACTCAGTATATTGTTAAGTTTTTTTAAATCCTTATCCATCAGTCTGTTAACCCTGCTAAATGGCCCAGAATAGGCACTTTTTATTTTTAGGAATTCTTTTCTTGCATTTATATAGACAGATTCAGCTTCTTCTCTTGTAAACCTCGTACTAAACATTAATGCATTCATAATTTCATTATCAAATTAAAAAACTGATTTAAAAATGTAGTGTTTTTACATAGGTTCTCGTTGAAATAAAACATTGTTTATATTGTTAGTTAGTATGTATTAGATCCAAATAAAAGAAAGCAATTTTGCCAGACCGTACAAAAATATACCGATTACGCCATCTATTAACTGTAAAATAACAGAGCCAATCCCTGTAATGAGAGTAAAAACAGGACCTAAAAACATCAATAATGCAAGACAAATTAACAGAACCACAACACCTTCTAATGATTTCTTCGGGTTGTAAAAAAATGCGAAGCAAGCGCCTGTTAAAATACCTGCAACATGAGATATATTTGCAATGTTTGCGAATTCCTCTGGTTTGAAATAAACAACCATTGATTCAAATATAACAAACATTATTGCTATTATACCCACAGGCAAAGGGAATATGTAGAGATGGGTTCTTTTGGTAGGATTTAACAACATTGCGGCTCCCATTATTCCAAACATTGCGCCACTGGCTCCCACAACGGGATTTGATGAAGTAAACATAAAAACAAAATTTCCCATTATACCTGAGAAAAAATAAATTGTTAAATACCACTTTGTCTCTATGTTTTCTTCGAGATCTTTTCCGAAAAAATATAGACCCAGCATGTTGAAAAATATGTGACTAGCGTTTACATGTAGAAAAAGTGAGGTTATCCATCTCCATGGTTCCATCGCATTTCCAGAGGAAAAAGAAAAATTTTCAAATACCCACTCCATCATACTTTCAGGCATTGAGAAAATGAGTAGAAAAACCGCAAGATTTATTATTATTAGAGACCATGTGATTTTGTGTGACTCCATACTTTTAAATTAAGATATTTGAATAAAATATATGGAAAAAATGAGTTACGAAGAAACAATAAAACTTCTTAAAAGATTTAACATACCATTTCTGGAATTATCAAGAGCAAAAACATTGAGCGAAGCAATGGATGTTGCTGAGAAAATAGGATATCCTGTGGCGATGAAGATAGACTCGCCTCAAATATCACATAAAACAGATGTTGGTGGTGTTGTTTTAGACATAAAGAATGAAGAAGCGCTTAAAAGAGGATATAACAACATGATTAATACTGTTAGAAAAAAGGCACCACATGCAAAGGTAAAAGGAGTAATCATACAAAAGATGTTTTCAGGTGATAATGTAAGAGAAGTCATAATAGGGTCGAAATATGATGATCAGTTTGGACATTTAATAATGTTCGGTTTAGGTGGAATTTTTGTTGAGGTTTTAAAAGATGTGAGTTTCAGGCTCATTCCCATAAAAAGAGAAGATGCAAGAGAGATGATAAGAGAAATAAAGGGGTACGAGGTTCTGGAAGGAATACGCGGATGGAAGCCAGTTAATTTCGAAAAGTTAGAAGATTGCCTTCTAAAAGTTTCAAGATTAATCGAAAAAAATCCTAATATAAAGGAATTGGATATTAACCCCCTGCTCATAAATCACAAAGAAGCTTATGTTGCTGATATCAGAATTTTCGTGGGATAAACATGGATGTTTTATCGTCGCTCAAATCCTTTCCAGATCAGATAATAGATGCCCTGTCCTTAGCTAGTGATATTTCAATCACCAAACCAATAAAAAACATTGTGATTTCCGGGATGGGTGGTTCGGCCATTGCTGGTGATATACTGAGAGATTACCTAAAAAGTGAATTAGCAGTCCCCATATTTGTAAACAGAGACTATTCGATACCGGGATTTGTAGATAAGGGGACACTCGTTTTTATAATAAGTTACTCTGGTAAAACAGAAGAGACACTATCTGCTTATGAAGATTCAAAATCGCAAGGAGCGCAAATTATAACGATAACCTCTGGAAAGATAAGTGATAATGATATCAAAATACCAGAAAATATGTTACCAAGATGTTCCTTGGCGTATCTGTTTTTCCCTGTTTTGAAAATATTGGAAAATTCCGGGATGATCAGCAACAAAGAAAATGAAATAGAAGAAACCATAAGTTCTCTCAAAAATTTTGACACAAATGAACCAAAAAAACTCGCAGATGAACTGGAAGGTAAAATACCTGTTTTTTACGGCCCAGAAAGATACTCTGGCGTATTATACAGATGGAAAACCCAGCTGAACGAAAACAGCAAAGTTCTTGCCCATGTAGGAGCTATACCAGAAATAAATCATAATGAGATAGAGATTAATTTCGAAAATTATGTCGGTACTGTTGCTGTTGTATTTTTAGTTGATGAAAATGAGGAAAAAAGAATTTTAAAACAAACAGAAGTAGCAAATAATATAATCTCCGATTATGTAAAGACATACATAGTTAAAGTAAGAGGAGAATCGATACTTTCCAGGATGTTTTATGCTATACATTTTGGTGACTGGCTAAGCTACTATCTGGCAGAACTAAGGAATATAAAACCAGAAGAGACACCTAACATAAAGAAGGTAAAAAACTATTTGAAGACAGTAAAATCAGTGCCTAAAGTTTAAAAAACTTGAACTACGTATAAGATATTATGCCGAGACCAGCCTTGAGATCGAGAAGCCTTTCAAGGGTGATTAAAAGAACACCTGGAGGTAGAACTGTTATTCATTATAGGAAGAAAAAACCTTCTCCAGCAAAGTGTGCAATATGTAAAAAACCTCTGAAAGGCGTTCCAAGAGTAATCTCATCTAAACTGAAAAGAATTCCAAAATCAGAAAAAAGGCCAAATAGACCATATGGTGGTAATTTATGTTCATCTTGTATGAGAGAAAAAATAAAAGAGAAATTATATAAATCACCCGAGGTTAATAAATAAGTGATAATATGTTCGATGTGGGACGTATCTGTATTAAAATTGCTGGAAGAGAGGCAGGCAAGCATTGTGTAATAGTAAAGAAATTGGAAGAGAATTTCGTTCTGGTGACAGGACCTAAAATAGTAACAAAAGTCAGGAGAAGGAGATGTAACATAGATCATCTTGAACCACTTCAAATAAAAATAAATATTAAAGAAAACGCAAGTGATGAAGAAGTTTTGAAAGCTTACGAAAAAGAAAACATATTCGAAAAAATAGGCATAGAAAGAATTTCTCCGGAAAAACTAAAATTAGCAGAAGAGAAGAAAAAACAAAAAGAATCTGAGCGATTGAAGAAAGAGCAGGTAAAGGTTGAAAAACCTAAAGAAAAGAAAAAACTTGAATCTGAATCAAAAAAGGAAAGGGTAGAAAAACCAAAAGAAGTTAAAAAGAAGGCCAAGAAACCAAAAACTGCTAAGAAAACAAAAAGCAAGAAA
>CAYYWW010000023.1:12318-14530 GCA_964475515.1 uncultured archaeon
TTACAAACTCCTTGTAGTCATTATATTTTCTACAGTTTGCACACCTTCAATTGATTCCAATTGGTTTTCCAGTTTTTCTATAGTTCCAGCAGCATCTTCAATCACAGCAGTGAATTTAAGTGCTTTCAAACCAAATGCTATGGGCTCTTCTTCAAGTTTAGTTGGATTTAGTTTTTGAGCCTCTGTTTTTATTTTATCAAAATCTTCCGGTGATTTTGGCATTATCCTAAAAACGCATATTACTTGACCCATTAGTCACCTCCTCACAACTACATTACGGTCCTATGAATCCACATTTTGGGCATTCGTACTGATTTTCAATTTTTTTGCATTTTTCACAACGAAGAATCTTTTCTTTACCGCATTGTGGGCAAGGAAACTCTACCCATTGTCTCTCTGCTTCTATTCTTCTACCACAACTCACACATTTCATAAATCTTATATACAAATGAATGTTTTATATATGTTTTTGAAATTTTATTATTCCCATATAAATTCAAATTCTCTGAACTGGTGTTCTTCATGCCCTCTTCTTCTCTCTATATATTTCAATATTAACATGAAAATTAAACCAGCGACTATACCACCAAAATGACCAAAGTTTGCTACCCCCTCTTCCAGATTAAATATACCCAAGAAGAACTGCATAACAGCGAAAACAGCAACAGCAAGAATTGATGGTAATGGTATGCCGGGTGGTATAAATACCCAATTTCTTGGAAACAAAACACCATACGCTGTTAAAACACCAAACACAGCCCCGCTTGCACCAAGCATAGGTATGTTGCTGACTCCTGTTAGATAAATGTGAAAAAATGATGATGCAATACCTGAAAATAAATACAAAGAGATAAATTTTTTCTCACCCAATCTTCTTTCCACAGGAGCACCGAAAAGGAGAAGAGCAAACATATTGAAGGTTATATGTCTTACATCGCCATGTAAAAACATATAAGTCAGAAACTGCCAATAATTCCCACTAAGTGCATCTACAGAAACAAGAGAAAAGAATCTTATGAACTCTTGCCCCAACAAGAGTTCCAGTATAAAGACAATAGCATTGAGACCTATTAAAAATAATGTGACACGCATGATAATTTTATATAAAATCAACTTAAAAAATTACAGTATCATTATGGAAAAATTCTATTTCAGCAAGAGAGAATTGAAAGAAATAATAATTTCGGTATTACTACTCTCAGTAATATTTTCATATCCAGAAGTACTATCAAATCCCAGCGTAGCTTTAATTTACCTTTTTGTCCTTGGAACTGCATTTTTAGGTCATGAATTATCTCATAAATTTACAGCTATGCACTTAGGATACTTCTCCGAATACAGGATGTGGACACAAGGTCTTTTGTTAGCTCTTATTTTTGCGTTAATAAGTGGAGGATCAATTGTTTTTGCTGCTCCAGGAGCTGTGGTGTTTGGCTCTTTCTTCCTTTCCCGCCCAACAAAAGAAGATATAGGAAAAATAAGTGCAGCAGGGCCACTCTTTAATATTGTTTTCACGTTCGTCTTTTATGTGTTGTACGTTTTGTTTTCTATTAGACTTTTTTATACGTCAGCATTTGTTAATATGTGGCTTGGTATGTTCAATCTTATCCCTATACCACCACTCGACGGATCTAAAATATTTGCTTGGAGTCCAAAAATCTGGATTCTTATGATCGCACCCACAATTATATTCTTTGGATTTTTATTCTAAAACCGTAAAAATCCAGCATAGCGAAAAATATTTAAATAACAAACTATTAAATTAGTAACACAGTGGGAATTTACGCGAGTAAATGATGACTGATTTTATGTGAGCTTAAATTGATATTTAAGTTTGAAGTAGGCCTTTATGGATGGTGGAAATTTGCTGAAATATATAAGGAGCAAACCCGCCTATCCCAATTCCGGTTGATCCTGCCGGAGGTCACTGCTATCCGAATCTGACTAAGCCATGCAAGTTCTGGTGTTCAATCTTGGACACCAGGGCGGAATGCTCAGTAACACGTGGTCAATTTGCCCTTAGGCCCGGTCTAATCTCGGGAAAAAGCCTTTCTTTACAGGCGCTACAACTGCCATAAAGAAAGCCTTGGGAAAGAAACAAGAAAGGTTTCCCGAAACTGAGGCTAAGACCGGATAGGTAAAGGTTTCTGGAAGGCCCTTTACCGAACCTAAGGATAAGACTGCGGCCTATCAGGTTGTTGCCAGTGTAAAG
>CAYYWW010000024.1:0-14406 GCA_964475515.1 uncultured archaeon
CTTTCATATTCCTGCTCGCTTTTTGGAAGACTGCTCCAATCTCTTCTTTCCCAAGGAGGTTTTAGTGGTTCGAAAAGCTTCTCTTCTTCCAATTCCTTTTTTCGTTTTTCTTGAAGTTTCTTTATTTCTGATTCATACTCAGGGCCCATCCGTTTCCAGTGAGCTTCTCTGGCCTCTCTGATTAAGTTTTTCGCTCTTTCTTCTGTTATGGCGCCTTTAGCTAAGAGCTCTCTTATTTTATTTATTCTATCCTGCATTATCTTTGCGCTTTTTTTTCTGTTTTCATGAAATTTTTTGTACTCTTTCGGAAATATTCGATCCACTATATTCTCTATAATCTGTTGTCTTGCTCTGGGATACAATTCAATAAGCTCGTCTATTATACTTTCTCTGATTTCATCTTCACTTTTTCTTTTGAAAAATCCTTCTATTATAGCATTTTTTATAATTTTTCTTATTATTCTCTCTTCTGCCATCTTCCACCTTTTTATATTCAAAGAATCCTTGTTATTTTATTATTATCTGCAATTGAATAAATATCATTTTTCATTATTCTTGGTTAGTTCATGCAAATAGAAAAGTTTATAAATAATAACTACTTAATGGTAAATATGAGATGGGAACCATATCTTACGGAAGAGGATCGAGAGGCAGTAAGAGAAAGATTGTACAGACCTTTCAGAGCTTTAGGGAATTACTTTAGAAAAATCTCACGGTCACTTTTTCATTGTGGAGATTATCCTGAAGAATCAAGTGATGTTGAACTCGAAGTTCGGGGATCAAAACTTAGGATAAGGTATAGAGATAGCATTAAAAGAAGATAATTATATAATTAATTATGAAATTTCTTCTTGATACCAGTTTTTTGATTTCTGCTTTGAGATTTAAGGTAGATATATTAAGCGAGCTAATGAAATTCGGAAAACCCGAGCTGTACACACTGCGTTCCGTTGTCTCAGAGTTAGCCAAGATATCTTCCAGTAGTGGAAAGAGTGGAAAGAATGCGTTGTTGGCGTTGAGTTTTGTTAATAAAAAAGTAAAAATTATAGAGGATGTCAACCGTACGAACACAGACGAAAGCATAATAAACATCGCGAAAGATAAAGAATTTATTGTTTGCACGCAGGATTCTGAGTTAAAAAAGAAGTTGAAGAGAATTGGCGTGTCAATAATAACAATAAGACAAAAAAAATATCTTTCTAAAGAGTAACATTTGACTGTGTTGTTATCCGTGTATTATTGTTTTGCGGACAATAAACTCTATGGAAATTGGCTCAAATGAAACATTTGTTCCGTTGTAAACCGGATATGTATGGTTAGGGTTCGTGTCAGTCACATTTATTTTAACCATAACATCTGCAATGTAAGTAAAATTACATATTATGTTAGCTACTGATTTGCCATTTTGTACAGTAACCGAGGAGCCTGGACATTCTGGAGTTATTCTCGTATTCTTTTTCAAAAGTTCTGAAACAATCTTAAAATCTCCATCTTGGGTTTCTTGAATTTCTTCTGAGAAGTTTATTTTTTCTTTTATTATATTTATTGCATCTTCTATCGCACTGTCCTTTGAAAATTGCATGCCCGAAACCAATGCTGAGTCGTTATTCATTATCATATCATAAAAAGTTTCGTTTATGTAGTCCGTTATTTTCCCTGTATCTGCTCCTTCTAATTTTTTTTCGTATTCGTGATGTGTTGGCCACTCCCTCAAATACTCTTCAAACTCATTTAACACAGCCGAAACAGTTTCATTTTCCTCAACAGCTCTGTTGTAAACATAAAAGCAGTTATGGCGGAATGTTTCGTTCATGCCTGGTAGCAGATAAAGTCTTATTGTTTCATTTTGCTCCGGTATTTCCTTTGTTATTTGGAAGTATTGGTTAGTTGCATTGATGCTGATGTTAATCATTGATTCATTATCTTGTGAGGTCCACTGCAATATTTCTATCGTATCATAATCGGGCATCATAACTTCTTCATCCAAAATGAAATTATAGTTCTTACCAGTATAAACACGCAGATCTTTCTTTACCTCATCTTTTAATGATGATATAAATTCATTTGGACTTGCAAGTGTATAGTACTCCTTATCTTCATGTATTAATGTATTTTCTTCATTTTTTGTGTTCCAACCGCCTTTTTTCATATTGTCAAAACAAGCTTGATAGAATGAATAATGCAAAGCTGGTTTAACATATCCGTACTTAGCCATCTCAAGAGCGTTTTGCATTGTGTAGACTGGTCTGAAAAGCGTTGCTTTGTAAATCGTTGTTTTTCCAAATTGAAAGATAGAGTAAGAAAAACTGATTGAGATCAGCAGAACAAGAAAAAACGCCGCCAGTACAGCATTGCTTAACCCTTTCATAGCATTTCGACCCTCCCTATTCTTTTTCCCGGCAAAGCTATTTGTACGCTTACTTTATTTAATTGTGAGGAAATCTCACCGTATTCCTTTATTTTACCGCCGGTTTCATTATACACGGCAAGGTAGGTGTTAAATTTTTCCAATGTTTGGGCAAGGTCCTTGTCTATGTTATCTTTTGTATTAACTGCCCTAAGGTTACCAATTATCTCAGCATATGTAAGATCGCTCTTTTTCGATTGAAACAAGGCAAATATGCCACTTCCTTTGTCAAGTGTGTCAACGGATATTTTTACCCGTGTTCTGACTCCTATTGCCAGTCTTAATGATTCTATACTGACTATAATTAGGATGAAGGAAAAAGCTAACATTATTATTAACGCTAGGAATGCAAAACCTATCTGAGCTTTATTTTTTGACATAAATCTCCCCTATGTTTATTTTACCATCATCTGTAAGCAGTGGCACAAAAACTTTATACTCATATTTCTTACGCTCTCTACCTACCTCAAGTAGGATGGAGTTTGTTTCCGCATCCACAATTTTAATATAAGCATCAGGTATGTTGCATTCTCGTCTCAACTGTCTCAATGTAAGCCCTTCTATGTTCTCATAGCTTATGATTCCATCTTTACCTAAACATGACTTGATCATATGAGCAATGTCCATAGCTTCTAACTGTTGCTGTGCTGTTTCCATTTCAACAGAGATTTTAAGAAAATTCACAGAGATGTATCCATATATAGCAAGAATCACTGAAACAAAAATCAAAACGCCCATAGCTTCCGTGATTCCTGTAGCCTTAAATTTTTTACTCATGTTACGCCTCCTCTATTCTCACCTTTGCTCCAGGTTCTTTTATAAGTATTACAGCTCCTATAGATTCTAATTTTGATACCTCTACGTCACCTATAGATTCTGCTTGTACAGTCTTTCCTTTCTCGCCGTTTTCATTGTATGCAGTAACCTTGACAAGATATGTATCACCTTTCCTTTGGATTTCTATATCATAAGGTTTGTTGAATTCTATTGTAATTGAACCTTTCTCCACAGATGTTAATGAATTTATATGCAATGCTATAGATTGTGCTATTCTTTCTGATTCTGTTCTTTCCATGCTCATAGCTTTCATCTGATAAATAACAAATGCTATGGCTGCAAGACCTATTAGAATGGCTGCTATTATATAGTTATAGTCTTCGACTCCTTTCATAGTATCAATATTGACAATCAGATTTTGATTCTATTTCATTGGCTTCTATTGAATAATACTCAACCTGCTTTCTAAATATAAGACAATACAACTTTGATCCCTTCCTTGGAGCTTCCAATTCACAACTAGGGAAGTTGCAGTCCCCAAATCCGTAGTCACTTCCAAATGTACTTATCGTATCGGTTCTTCTTTTATACGTTTCCCATACCCTCCAAGGCAAAGCGTAGTTCCAGTAGGATGGTCTTTTCGTAACCACTATAATACAACCTTCTTTACCTTCACACTTAGTGCAATGCGTAAGGCAACGCTCTTCTAATTTTCCGCTTTGGTCCTGAGCAACGCCAAAATATTCTGAACACACTTGCCTGCATTTTAAATAACCATCTGACCCTGCAAAAATTACTTTTCTTACACATGAGCCTCTTGCCGTGAATGGTAAATAAAATTCATCTGCACCCCCGAGAAGAGGTGGTTGTCTGCTTAGTGTGTTGAATTCAACAAGTGGCTTCAATTCATTTTCGGTTTCCCTGAGGCAGGAAGATTTTAGTAAGGATGCTATTCCGCCCGTGAAAATAGAAAATACGAGAAGACCTAAAAGAACACCTATTATTATTTTAACCCAATACCCGAACGCTTGACCCAGCTTTTTTTTCATAATACAAAGACTAAAATTTAAGACCCATCGGAAATATTTTGTTTACAATCAAAAGAGCAACTAAAAATCCTAATGCTATCATAATAATAAGCATTATTATTTCCCAACCCATTGCCGCTGTGATGGCGGCTTTTCTGTTTTTTTGTTGCAATTTTGCCATTAGTAATTGAAGATACAGCAACATAATCAAATAAACCCAAACTTTTTAAGAGCAAAATAAAGCATTATAAACGCTATGACTAATCCTATTATAAAAACGGGAACTATGACACTCTGTGATTGTGCCTTTTTGCTTCTTTTCATATTTATTATTTCGCTTACGACACTAAAATAAATTTATTTCAGGAACGGTATAAGATAATTATGGAATTTCCTATAAGGGTTGCTTTGATAGTCGTCATCTTGGTAATAGCTGTCATCATACTTGTGATTTTGATGACAAGGTGGGGTGGAGAAGGAGCAACCTATGTCGACAGTTTTATTGATTTCTTCAAAACTTTTACGCCTTCTTTCGGTGGTACTGGCGATCAAGGTGGAACTTCAGAACCTCAGGGGTTGCTTCCAGATTTGACAGGTGGGTCTGCCCCATAGAATACATTATATTTCTTTTTTCACTACCTTTCCTTTTGGTTTTTCTTCAGAGAAGATTTCTGCCGAGAATCTGTATATTTTCGTGTCCGGGTCTATCCATGCTGTATAGGGTAATCCAGCCTTCAAACAAAGATGAAGAAGAAATTCCTTTGCATCCATATTGTTCTCTGTTGCAACTTGTGGGAGCAAGAGTCCGCTTCGGAATCCCTTCTCTATTATTAATCCGTCTTTCCCTATCTTTATTACTTTAGGATATTCCCTTGGATCTTTAACTTTAATTAATTCTGGTTTTGTCAATACAGAAACCTCTATCACAATATTATCTAACTCTTCTCTTCTTAGTGGGGGAAATCGCGGGTCATTGCAAGCAGAGATTGCGGACTCAACTAAAGCTTTATAAAGCGGTAAAACTGGTTCCGGATACCCAATGCATCCTCTGAGCTCATGTTCTGGATATGTATTAATAGTCACAAAACATCCTCTGTTTTCTATGAACTCGTCAGATAACAGGCCAAATATGCTTTCTATCTCATCTCTTTCAGGGCGGTGTTTATTTTTAACCCATTCATCTACGGTGTATCTTGCTATTTTTACTGCCTTTTCTCCATTTTTCAACTTCATAAGCAAAGAATGTATTAGATTCCTGTCAATAAGTATAAATATTTAATAGTTTCGAAATTATATTTATTAATGGAACGGGATATCATTTCTTGGTTAGAATGGCATCACTTTAAAGTGATGTTTTACCATGAAGATGGTGATGGTATTTGCTCAGCGGCGCTTGTTCTTAAGAAGTTTCCAGATTTCAAATATCATGCGAGAGAAGGTCCAAAAATGGAGAATAGTTTCTTAGCTAATCTTATCAGAAAAAACCCAGAGTTAATAGTTTTTCTTGATATTCCAGTAGACCAGGAATGGAAAACTATTGAGGAGATTAAAAGTAAGCTTCCAAATACTAACATAATTGTAATAGATCACCACATTCCTGAAAAGGACCTCAATTCTGAGAGAGCAATACACTATAACCCAAGGTTTGACAAAAAAGATGTATACCTACCGGCAAGTTATCTCGTATACAAAATTCTTAGCAAACGATTTAATATGAAGGAACATGCATGGATAGCCGCTGTTGGTATAATAAGCGATTATGGCCATAAGGATTGCAGAGAATTCATAGAACAAGTTAGAAAGGATAACCCTGATTTACTTGATTACAAAAATGACGAAGATATTTTCAAAACAAAACTCGGGAAAGCATCTGAAATGATATCTTCCGCTATAACCATGAAGGGGTTATGGGGTGCAAACTACACTTTAAGAAAAATTGTAGCATCAGATAATTGTGACGAATTTTTGAACAATCAGCAACTTTTGAGATGGCACAGAATTGTCAGAGAAGAAATAGATCGCATAATTTCTAAGTTTGAAAGTGAAAAAAAAGTCTATGATGATTTAAAACTGATCATTGGAGATGTTGAGTCCAAGTTCAACGTAACGTCTGTCATTGCGAGTATACTCTCAAAAAAATATGTTGACAAAATAATTGTTTTGCGTAAAAAAACTAATAGTGGGTGGAAAATATCTGCGAGAAATCAGACACTTAAATTGAATATAGGCGAACTTATAAAGAAGAGCTGCGAAGGCGTGGGAATTGGTGGAGGTCATGAAAGGGCTGCGGGAGCAATTATAAATGACTGGGACACGTTTGAAAAAAATCTGATATCGAATCTTAGAGTGCAAATAAATTGTTGCTCTTGACGGGGCATCGAAGATACTCAAAAACAATTTTGAAAATACAAATATAATTATATATATTAAAAAACTATTTTTCAAAGAATTATTTTTCAGTTAAATCATAAATTTAATTATTTTTAATGCGCATCATGTTCTTTTTCTTAATTTCATCACAGCAAACAAATGATCTTGTTCGTATGGATCCAGCTCGACTTTTTCTAGTATTTTGAAATGTTTGGACAGTTTTCGAATTTCTTGAGTAAATATCTTCTTGGGTTTTTGAATAACATCTATGCTTCTTGCTTTTATTGCAATAACAGCATAGCCGTCTGGTTTTAAAAACGCTTCTGCATTTCTAATTATTATATCACTCTGATCTCTTGTTGCAACGTCTTGGTACACAACATCCACTTTTTCTATCCAGTTGTACGTCTCGGGTTTTCTGGCATTAGCGAGTATCGGTGCTATATTTTTTCGCTTTTCCGATGTCTGTAGCAAATCCCTTATTGACCTCTCTGATATTTCTACACCATATATGATGCCGTCTGGACCTATTATATCAGAAAAAAACGAAGCAGTATTCCCGTTTGCTATACCGAGATAAAGGATTTTATTTTTTGGTTTTATAGGAAAATGTTTTAGCCCTTTTTTTATTGCAGCTGCAGGCTTGGACCTATAGGGATCCCATACTCTATACTCTTTTCCTGTAACAATAACTGTATCTTCACCATAAAATTTTATTCCAGGAGTAAGATTTCTCGTTAAAATTTTTCCGTTATTAATATAAACTCCTTCGGACGTTTCTTTCATGAATTTAATTAAAAATTTGAGTTATAAATAACCTACACTCTGTTCCTGGGGGTCATACTTTAGGTCAACCATTTGTTTATCTATTACCGCTAAATATATCACACTCGGTATACCATATAAAGGCTGTGAAATCTCCTCATCCCCATCTATTGAGACTCCTATGAACTCCAAAACTTTTCTACAAACCTCAGTATCTTTAATATTCCTATCCCTGAGTTCACATGCCTCTTGAACCTTCCCTTCAGAATAAAGACGCTCAACAAGTTCTGTATGTTTTTCATCCAAGAATAGCAAGTATCCTCTTTTCATTGCGCTTTTCAATTTACTTTTTCTCGTTTCATTTGCAGCAGAATCTACTACAATATTATCTGCATGGATCATTTCCTCTATCAATTCCGGGTCTTCGAAATCTTCTATATCTATTTTATCTGGCTTTGCTCGGCATCCAATTCCATGTTCTTCAAAATGTTTATTCAACACAGAAGCCAGGAGCGCTGCTGTGTAGGTGGATAAAGCATCATTTTCAAAATAATAAATATTTAGATCCCTTTTCCCATATCTTCCTCTAATTTCTCTTCCTTTCTCCAACCAAAACTCTTCAAATATTCCAGTATACCCTCCAGAATTATTGGTTCCCTTTCTTCGCATTATATCACCTCAATTTTGCCATTTCTCCGATGAATCTCAACATTTCCATTGTCCATGGATCTAATATTTTTTCTCCTTCTTCCAGATTTTTGATTGTTTCAATGTCGACGGCAAGATCTACTTCTGGCTTTTCTTCTATGACTTCAGTAAAAGAATTTTCCATTAAATATTTTAAAAGTTTTGGTGCTCTTTCTCTCATCATTTCTATAATATCACTATATTTTTTTCCGTCGTCGGGTGTCTGTCTTACTATGGCGTACTGTGAAGCTCCTCTAAAATCCTTTATGACAAGGGTGGAAACACTTTTGGTTCGTAAAAAATCGTCTCTATATGCATCTGCTGCCCACTTGTAGAAACCGAATATACCAGTATAACTGTTTCCCCAGTCTTCTACTAAAATGGTTTTACCAAATCGTTCACGTTTCCCGCACTCTCTCTGTAAACGCCTTATTGCCGCAGGATGAGTTGTTATTATTCTATATTCACCATCTTCTTGCGGTTCACCCGCTTCATATCTTATAAACCTTTCCATATCGTGGTCGTTAGGATCGCCAAGATATCTAGTCATATTTATAGGGAGTATAAGGTAGTCTGCCCGTTCACATAGCCCTTGTCTTTTTAAAAATTCCTCTAATTTACGAAGTTCTTTTGTTCCTCCCCAATCAGTCCCTATAAGCAACAAGGGCAGCGCGTCATTTTCAATCCAATATTGTATTATTTTTAACGTCACATCTACTTGTCTCTCATATGGCACATAATCAGCTACGTCTTTCAAACAAGTATACAACGTTTTTGACTTAATTATTCTTCTCATAACATCTCCAAAAATCTTATGTTATCTATTATTTTGTCGCTATCTTCATCGAATCCTTCTACTATACACACGATTTCGTTGGCATTGGTGTTTCTTTGAAATATTTTATCAAAGTGTTTTGTGAAAGCGATTACAGCGGATTGAAAACCGCGCGTTCTTATCCCTCCTATTAGCAACAAGCTTTTGTTTTTATCGAGTGGGTTTTTAGTTTTCAATATTAAACCTGTTCTTGCATCCGAGTACGTTTTATTGCTTATTCTTGAAACAATAGAACAGCCTTCTTTTACATTAAAATAGACAGGCAATTGGTCATTTATCATGTCTATAACAGCGTTCGTTTTTGGGTTGCCGAAGAGTATTAAATTATCTTTAAGCTCGTCTCTTCTTACATCGGTATCTAACTTGTAATGTGGAAAATCACAAGACTTCAACATGTTACCCAAAAATAGAGCAAAATCAAATATATGCGGTCCTTCAGTTGAACCAGTATCGTACTTACCATGTGAATACGGGTCTCCTATTATAATTCTTGCGTTCAATTTTCCATCTTCTACGAAAGGATATAAAAATTTTTCTATATTGTTAGAAGGGGTGGGAATCTCTTCGTTACTTATTTCATAACCATCCTCATGCAATTTCGCTGCAATAACAGGTGATGCGAGTGAATATATTTTTGCTGTCATGGCGTAACGTTTTTCTGTTCTTATTTGCTTTATCACACCCACATTTTCCAACCTTCTCAGGTGATAATAAATCTTCTGTTCATGTTCATTAAGCTTTCTTGCAAGGTCCATAGCACAGCCGGGGTTAGAAGCCAATTCCTTTACTATTTTCAATGCCAAATCAGAACCGAATATATTGAGTTTTTTTGGTTCGACGAGTATAGAATTATATATTAACTTTTTACTTCCATTATTTTCTATGAAATGGAACGGCATCCAACATCACCCCCAATTAAAATTGAATGCTTCTACGACATGCTCTTTTTATAGATTGGTTATAAGATTTAAATATTTTATGATTTTCTTTTTAATATTAAAATGATTTTTTTATTTGTGAGCGAAAAAATCTATAAAAAATCATTTTGTTAATGAAAATGTTGTCTTTAGGAATCCCTTTTAAATAGATATTCTATTTCTTAAAATAGGTGAAGTACTTGGGGAAGCATATTAACTATGTCCGTATCAATTTGCAAGATTTGCAAAGAGCCAATTTGGAGTTTCCATTGTTTGGATTGCTTATCTAAAGATATAGAAAAATGGATATCCCCAAAATTATTAGACAGTTTTCGTGAATTTCATTCGAGTTTTATGAGGCACTTTGACAACAGCATTGATACTACATTTGAATATTGTCTTAAATGTAAAGCAGAAAGAAAAAGTATTGTATGTTCCTTCTGTTATATAAATGAATTTTTAAGCTGGATAAAGGCAAAAGATCCTGAAGCTGCTAAAAAATTGAGAAGGAAGTTCATATTCGGTTTCGAACACCGAGGATTTGATAAATTTTTCAGAAACACCCGCCTTGTGCCTATAACTGAAGACCGATGTTACAGAGTGACTATAGGGCTTTGTGATAATTGTGGTGAATTTACTGAAAATTTAACCTACCATGACGGTAGGTGGGTATGTGAAGAATGTCTGGAAATGGCGGATTAAAGCATAAGACAGGCAAAAACAGATACATTGTACTTGATGGTGTCCAGCTTATTGAAGAATATGCAGAGCTCTTATTTCTTGCCACCGAGTTTGTTTTAACAGAGGAAGGTCTTTGTCACGGTATTTTAACAGATGATGAAAGAGAGGCAGTAAAAATGAGTAAGTGGAAAGGAACAGGTTGTGAACTAGAAGGGCAAATACGTATCGAAGAAGTTGTTGGTGGAAGTAGAAATGAGAGATCTTTTCACTATAAAATCAAAGGTGGTGAATTATTTTTAAGCACAGATAGTGGCAGAACTTATGAGCCAAACTTTTTGGAAAAATTAAGAGAATCCCTTTATATAAAACGTGGTAGAAAGGATGCTTATAGAAGCCATTTGGAAAAAGGCGATAATGAAAATCCAGAAGTCGAAATAGATAATAGTATTTTAGAAAGAGCAAGAAAAAATTATGGAAGATTAGATAGATTGCCAGAAGAAGTTAAAATATAGAAAAGAACAAAAAAACAATTCAATTTAGTAGCTATTTTTCAACTTCAATCTTTTTACCAGAAGTCCACAACTGCTCAAAATATGGCTTTATCAGATCTTTGGCTGCATGATCTGACTGTGCCCAAAAAGCAACGTCCTGTGTTTCATGAACTTTCTTGTCGTCGGTGAGTGCAAAAACAACATGCTTGTCATCAACAATATAAAACCTTCCTGTTGGGTTGTCTATGTGTTTGAGCTCCGCTATTTCTGAAAACGCGTTCACAGCTGCATTGTTGCCCAATGGTGCAACTATTTTAATTTTTGCCCCTCTTTTTGCAATTTTCTTGAGTATTCTGTAATGATTGGAATACAAATCATTGAGACCGTTTTCTGTTGTGACTATATTTATTTTATTTCTCGCTTCTTTGAATAAAGATCTTAACTGACGGTTTATTATATGTCTTCCTTTTAGTGTGCCGGTCATGTCTGTTGGTTGTGTAAGACTAAGCCCTTGTTCATATATCCTTTTTAACTCTTCAAGAACAGGTGACGTTTTTAATTTTTCTATCCTCTCTATAGTAACTTCGTAATTTCTTTTTATGTTTTGCTTTATTCTTTCCAATGCTTCTTCTGGTTTCAATGCAACGTATTTTATTGGCTTCGAAGGTTGTATAACAACAAATCCCTTCTCAGCAAGTGATTCCAGAACATCGTATGTTCTTGATCTTGGAACATTTGCTAACTCAGAAAGCTCTGCTGCAGTGGCAATTCCCTTCGCAAGCAAAGCTACAAAAATCTTTCTTTCATATAAGTTCAACCCTATACTTTTCAATGCATCCAAAGTCTCGTTTGACGCCATCATAAATATCACACGAATGTTATTATTATATGGTGTTCAATATTTAAATGCTTTTATTAAAAGTTACCAGTTAATAATATAAATTTTATTGTTATTGGTTAGGAGTGACTATTTTGATTTTCCAAACTGCATTTTATATAACCGTTCTATTCTCTTTATTGTATCTGCCTCTTCCGGTCCTTTGTCGAATCTTATTCTAACAACTCTCGGAAATCTCAATGCATAACCGGATTCGTAGTTTGGCGACTTCTGAATCTCTTCATAAGCAACCTCTACAACAACCTTTGGTTTAATTTTAACAACATTTCCCAGCTCTTGTGTTATATAAGGCTTCAACATATCTGTGAGTTGTTTGAAACTAACACCTGTTTCTTCTTTTTCTTTTATACCTGTTCCTATCATCCCACACTCTAAAAAGTTGCCTTCCTCATCTCTACAGCCCAGAACAAAAGAACTTAAGAAACCCGCACGTTTTCCTGTGCCCCACTGTGCACCTATTATAACAAGATCTAAGTTTTCCATGACTGGCTTTACTTTCAGCCATCCTCCTGCTACCCTTCTTCCGGGTTGGTATTTGGCATCCAGATTTTTTACAATAAGTCCTTCTTGCCCTGCTCTGAGGGCTTCTTTATAAAATTTTTCAGCTTTTTTCAGGTCTTTGGTCTCAAGAGCTTTGGCGAGCTGGAATTTTCCTTCTATCGGCTTTATAATTTTTTTAAGCAAGTCTCTTCTCTTCCTAAGAGGTTCGTCAAACAATTCTTTCCCATTGAGATACACGATTTCGAATAAATTGACTTGTATAGGAATTTCCTTGACCATTTTTTCAATATCGTATTTTCTTTTTATTCTCTGACTAAGAAACTGAAATGGCATTGGTTTTCCTGTTTTCTTGTCGAAACCTATCATTTCACCTTCTATTATACACTCTTCTGCTTTCACAGCTTTCATTACATATTCTCTGAGCTCTGGAAATTGTTTTGTTATGTTTTCCAGTCTTCTTGTGTAAAACCATAGCTTATCTCCTTTTTTATGTATGATTATTCTTGCCCCGTCATACTTGTATTCCAAGATAGGATGTTCAAATGCTTCCAGTGCTTCTTTCAGTCCTGGAGATTTTTCCGCAAGTAACACGTGGTAAGGTTTTCCAACTTCGAGCTTAACTTTTTTTAACCCAGTAACACCTTTCTCCTTTGCAATTTTCGCTATTTCTCCGTAATCTGGGCGTAAAAACCATGCCCATTCAACTGCCTTAGTTTCTTCCTTCAAATCTTTAAGCTCCTTGCCCTCTTTATTAAGAAAAGCCATAACAATAGCATCTCTCACAACACCTTCAGCAACTCCTATTCTCAAATCCCCAAGAACTGTTCTTACTATGTACTTAGCTTCCTTCGGTTTGGATGATATAAGTAGTTCTGCTATTAGTTTAAACTTTTTCTCTTGGGAACCCTTACCTTCTAGTCTCGCGGTTTTTATTAAATTTTCATATACCATCTCAACGGTCAATGGTTTTTGAAAGAGCGTTTTTTGTTTTCTTTTAGATATTATCTCTTCAGCTACCAATCCGTAGTCGCCTGTTTTCTTGAAACTATCTATTATTCTTTCACTCGAAAATCCGCTTGCCATGCTTAATATTTTCGGCATAGATAAATCAGATATTCCTATTTCCTCTTCACTCCAAGAAGGAAACAACCTTCCCTGTATAAGCAGAACAACCTTAGGTAGAAGATCTGTGTCGGCCTTCTTGAACAGACTTGCAATTATTTCTATTTTTTTCAGTCTTTCAGAAGTGTTTTCTAGTTTTTCGTAAACTTCTACTAACTCAGAATAATCCATATTTATAATTAGTTAATGAACTTTAATTGATTCGTTATCAAATTTCTGATAATTATTAGTTTTGTTTCTAAAAGCAGTAATATTTTTTGGAAAAAATTAAGACTCGATAGGCATGATTCTACACGGAACTGGAACCTTGCTGCTAGCCACTTTGAGAGCTTTTTTCACTACATTTTCAGCTCCTTTATTGGCCCTCACTTCAACTATCTGCTGACCTTGTTTGACTTGCGCAGCTGTTCCTATGACCTTTCCAAAAGCAAGTCGCATACCTGTTTGAAATCTGTCAGCCCCTGCTCCTGTTGCCAGAACATTTTCTCTTAGAACATGGTGGGGATAAACCAAAATCTTGGCGAAATAGTTTTCTTTGCCAAGATTTTTCTCTAAAACCTTGTTCAGAGCTACACGGACAGCTTCCAAGGCATTGTGTCTTATTTGAACATCCTCTTTTACAAAAAGGCCATACCTCAAAGGAAATTGTTTTTTGGGATTTCCTAATTCAAATTTTCGTATTTTTATACTTGGCGCTCCTTTGACATAACTCAGCTTAGGCTTACGTCTGCTTTGTCTTGTGTATGGCCGTTCAATCTTCCTATAGCATTTTGCTGGTCTCAAACCCATAATATCACCATAATACCCTTTTATGTATATTTTGATTTTATATACTTTTTTATTTATGCATTGGAGACTGTTAAGTTAAGGTTATAAAACAATTATACAGCATTGCAAAACTTTTAATCCACTCTCCCAATTTCTCTA
>CAYYWW010000025.1:0-12850 GCA_964475515.1 uncultured archaeon
TTGTTTCCCATATTTTTAAACTTTTTGGTAATTTGTCTATCCATATTATAAAAAATTCATAAGAAGGATTCGGTATTAAAAAATAAGTTGATGCTTCACACTAAAACTCTTAGCTGTTTTGAAGCTATTGCTGTCAAAATTCTTTTTCCGAGTTCTGATTTTTTCTTAACCTTTATATAACCTTTCTTTCCGACAAAAGGCGAGAAAATATACTCATCCCCGCTGTATATATCAATTTGTTTACCTGTAAGCTCTTTAGGCACTATTATGTTCAGATATGCACCGGTTTCCTCAAATCCCCATTCTATTGAACCTTTAAGTGTGGCTTCTTTAGGCTCTACTGTTATATGTATGCCCAGTTTTTCCTCTATCTTCTCTATTGTTTTTCCTTTTTTACCTATCATCTTGGCTATAGCATCGTTTCTTACTCTAACTAAAATTCTATCGTCTGATAAGAATTCCACCTCTGGATTGCTGTCAAACTTTCTTAATTCATTGATTATCTTTTCCTTTGCCAGTTTTCTTAACGGAGACTCTTTTTTGTGCTTAACAGGTATTATGACGTTTTCTTCTCCGTAGGTATATATTTCGTACTCAAGTTCCTTTGTCTCAAAATCTCTTATTTCCACAACAGGTCTTGCCAAATCTGCTTCTTTCATTCCTGTTGGAATCTTAACTGTCAATGTAAGCTCATAGACCTTGTGTATTTTACCGGCTTTTATGTATATTACTGTATCTATGACATGGGGTATCATACCGAGCTCTACACGACCTATGAATCTCTGTATAGCCGAGACAGGATCTGTTGAGTGTATAACACCTATCATACCTACACCAGCAAGACGCATGTCACTGAAAACTCTGAAATCTTTAGTATGTCTAACTTCATCGAATATAGTATAGTCTGGCCTTACCAGAAGAAGCAGTTCGGCTGTTTTATTCCAATCATTTTCTAACGGAGCATATTGTGTAACTTCCGGACCCACTTGTAAATCCCTTGGTTGTTCAAATGTTTTAACAATCTTACCTTTTTTCACTAAAAATTCTGCCAGTGCGCTGGCAAAGCTTGTTTTACCGCTTCCCGGAGGACCTGCTATTAAGACTCCTTTTGATTTGTCAACAAGGCCTTTTTCTAATTCTTTATGAAGCTTATAATCCTCCAATTTCAACTTAGCGATGGGCCTTACTGCTGTCAATTCAAGTCCATCAGAAAACGGTGGCTTGGCAATAGATATTCTGTATTCACCCATCTGGACAACAATTGCATCGTTTTTTCCTATCTCTATGAAAGAATTTTCATCTATCCTGACTTTGTGTAGGATTTCGTTTATTATGCTTTTTATCTCATCTTCGTCACACGGCTTTTTTCTTATTTGAACAAGGGAAACATTACCTGGTTTACCCACCTTTGCCATGGGCGGCACACCAACTTTAAGGTGCACTGATTGCGTATTTTTGTCAAAAAAACTTTCTATTTTTACGCGTTTCTTCGCTGGTTGGGGTATGTGCTCTACTTTAACGCCCTCTGCTTCTCCAACCAAAGCTTGAACATAATCTCCAGTAATGAGCACGGCCTTTTCTTTAGCAGCAACATCTCTTATAATAGCATCAATTCTCCCTTTCTTGGCTAGCTGGATCTCTTCTAATGTAGGTCTTTGACCAGTAAATTCAATTTTTATGTTTTTTTCTTCAGAAAGCGCTCTAAGTTTCTTTATTTCTTCAAGACCTACAAATCCTATTTCCCTTCCTCTTGAAGCCTGGGCCTGAAGCTCATCAACAACAGCCTTAGGGATAATGATTTTTGCCTTTTTTATCTTCCCTTCCTTTATTAATTGCGATAATTTGCCCTGTATTAATATGCTAGTGTCGGGCACTATCTTTTTAACCTTCATATAATATTCACCTCTTCTAATTTTTTCAGATTATATATATTGATTTGAGTGCGTTTTTTATATTATTTTGAAGAATATGAAGCTTTACAAGCCACCCCTCAAACCATAAAAACAGCACTCTGTAACATATATGTAATTTGGGTTTATAAAGCTTTCTTTAATGTTTAAAAACATGCTCAACTTTAGAATTAAACATCTATGGAAAGACTTCGGATTAAATATAAAGATTTTGTTTTATACAAAGCAGGTTTGCCTAATTTTCCAAGAAATTTTGCTAGAGACGGTATATTATCAGGTATCCTAGCAGGGGATCCTGAATTATTAAGAGACCAACTCGTTTTTTGTTCAGAAATACAGGGACGCAAGAGAAATCCATACACTGGAGAAGAGCCCGGTAAAATTTTTCATGAGTATCCAGGTGTTGAGCTAAGAGGACTTTCAACACAATTCAATACATGTGATTCAACAGCACTGTATCTGTTGGGGTTTGAATTTCATGAGTCAACAACTGGTGATAAGAGGCTGGCAATTAGGTATAAGGAGAACATAAAAAGAGCTGTTGATTATATTTTGTCCCATCTGAACGGAGATGTGTTTATTGAAAGTCCTGAATTTTCGGGTGCTGAAAGATTCGCCTTAAAGGTTACATACTGGAAAGATTCGGAAATTCCCGATAGAAAGGACGGAGAACCGGATTATCCGGTCATTTACCCTTTGGTGCATATACAGAATATGCGAGGGCTAAAAAGTGCCGCAAGAATCTTGGGTTCAAAGAGTTTAGAAAAAACTTCAGAAAGCATGAGAAAGGCTTTGCAAACACTATATGACGAGGAGACCGGTGCATTTTATATAGCAATAGACAAGCAGGGACATATACGCGGGGTGTCTTCAGACTCATTACACGCACTTTTCTATTTAGAGCCAGGTGATATTTCAGAAGAGATGGTAAGGAAAATCGTTGAATCATCATCGAAATTAGAAACACCACTGGGATATAGAACGATGAGCCATGAAGTGGCAGAGAGAACGAAAAACCCATATCATACAAGGACTGTGTGGCCGTTTGAACAAGCAATTATAAATATAGGAGCAAAAAAATTCGGTTTAAAACAAGTAGAGGAAGTAAGCTCACGTATCAGAGAGTGGTTGGATACGGACCCAGAAATATTTATCCTCAATGGTGAGGATGTCAAAAAAGGTGGTTGTGATCCTCAGCTTTGGACCATAGCAGCGAAGCGTTATTTTCAATCATCTAAACAGATTCAATCGCATATTTAAATGGAGAAGTGTATAATTTATTTTACTTGGTTCTCTATTTAGGAGGATGTATATGATAAGAACAGTTATATTTGATTGGGACGGAGTTATAGCAGATTCAACAGAAATTCACCATGAATTTATAAAGTATTGCTGCGCGGTTCTCAACAAATATTATCCATTTAAAACCAAAGAAGAGCTTCTCAGAAACAATCCATCGCACTATCCACAGTTCTATTATAACCTTGGATTCACTGAAGAAGATTTGAAAAAACAAGAAAAAATGTTCAGAAGATATATGGTAAATCAAAGAATACCGCTGGTCAAAGGCGCAGTAAATGTTCTTTACAAGCTTTATAGAATGGGATACAAGATAGGAGTGGTAACTTCAAACGCGAAGGAAGTTGTGATGAATGTTTTAAGACAAAACAATGTCGACCACAGTATATTCGGTTCAATAGTTGACATAGACAAAGCTAAAAAACTTAAACCAGATCCTGAACCGCTGTTTATTTGTCTTAAAGAGCTTGGAGAAAAACCTGAAAATTCTGTTTATATAGGTGACCTTGAAAGTGATATACAGGCAGCGAAGGCTGCGGGGATGAAGTCAATAGCCGTCACATGGGGCTGGGGGAGAAAGGAAAGACTTTTAAAATCTAAACCAGACGCTCTTGTTAATAAACCAGAAAAAATAATAGACATTGTAAAAGAATTCTGAAAATCTTTTTATTTCTCCTATTCAATTGAAAAACATGGCTGATGGTTTTTCAAGAAGACTCCCTTCTGTACGAAAGAAGATATCGGAGTTAAAACAAGATGACATGAGAGTGAGTTTACTGGGAACGGTGGTAGCAAAAAATGGTAATAATATAGTACTTGATGATGGAACAGGACGAATACCCGTTGTTTTTGAAAACGAAGCAAGTGTGGATGTTAAGCAATTGGTAAGGGTATTTGGCAGAGTTGTACCTCTTGACAACGGAATTGAAATACAGGGAGAAATAATCCAGGATATGTCAGGTTTGGATATGGATTTGCTCAATAAATTAGAAAAAATTGAAGAACGATTTAAAAATAAACAGGATTAAAATGTTCGACGTAGATACTCCCATAACAGAATGGAAATTATTGTTAAAGGGTTTTTTGTCGGGTTCTATTATAATATCCTCGATTTTATTAGGGTTAAAGGACATACCAGTAATATTTCTACTTTTGTTTGTTTTTGGTTTATTGGTTTTTCTTGATTCAATAATACCGTATGGAAGAAGGCTAAACTTAGGTTCATCTGTAATTGGTGCTGTTATGGGGTTTATCATCGGGATTCTCTTCTATTTTTTTGGATATATTGAATTTTACGCAGTAATATCAGTGGTGTTATCGTTATTCGTTTATATTCACACGTTCTTTAAAAGAAAATGTAGAAAAACATGGATCTGATAACTCATGCGTTTTTCGCAATAATATTGTACGGGAAAATTGATATTTTCTTAATAATAGGTTCATTCTTTCCTGATTTGGATAAAATTTTCACATACACAAAAAAACATTTTAGAGGTGCTGAGTCAAGAACCCCATTCACAGAACTCATCATAATGCCATTAATAGCTATCGTTGGTTATTTCATATCACCTGCTTTTTCTTTTGGTATAATATCTCACATACTACTGGATTTTATAACAGGTGAAACAAAACCGTTTTCACCTTTTTCTGACGAGAAAGTCAACTTTAACTGGGGTTTAAAGACGAAAGTAATAATAGGGGGTACAATATGGACATTAGGAATGTTTCTTATAGGATCAGGGATAGTATAACATTATTCTGCGTTGATGTAAATCCAAATTATATTTCATTAGCATCAGTCATATTTACAATACCAATTCTTTATGTCACGTCCTTTCTCATGAAAGCCATTATCGTTTTTTTAGCCCTTTTTTTAGACTCCTTAGACGGATATATAGCAAGGAAGTATAATAGAGCAAGTAGAAACGGACTGGTTGTGGACATAGCTTGTGACAGATTTTCAGAGCTTGTTATTTTTTCTTTTAGCCCTCTTCTTTTGTTTATTGTTTATATAAACATACTTCTCTCTGTTATGAGATTGAAGAAAGACTGGATAATATTACCGTTGAGACACATTTATCTTTTATGGTTGGTGTTAAAAGCTGTTGGTCTATTGTAGATACCAATTAACAGTAATAGTACTTTCCCTTTCTTTTTTGCTCGAGATCTTTTTGCGAACCTGGTTTGTTTATTCTTGGTCTTCCCGTGACACTATCTCTTCTGTAAGTTATCCCCAAGCGTCTTAAAAATACATTCATACCTTCTTCCAGGTTCATTGGCGGTGTTGCCTTTCCCTCAACGCTGGGCTTACCTTCAAATATCATAATCCTATCGGATATAGAATCCACAAATAGTAAATCATGATCAACAACAAAAAATGGTATCTCTTTTTCTTCTGCTTTGGTTCTCACTAATTTAGCGACCCGTAGTCTTTGCTCTATGTCTAAGAAAGCAGAGGGTTCATCCAGAAGAACCATATCAGAATCTTTAGTAAGAGCAGCTGCGATGAAAACTGATTGTAATTCTCCACCCGAAAGTGTTTGCATATTCCTTTCAAGAAGTTTCTCCAAAGACAGTGTGTTCACTATTCTTTTTGTATTCTTGTCTATTTTGTGCCCTATATGTTCTTCAAGAAATTCCTGAACTGTCATCAATGATTCATTTTCTTTTAGCAAAAGTCTTTGTGGCTTATACGATATTTTTAGATCTTTCGGACTTTCTCCAGAGTCTGGTTTTATTTCTCCCGCAAGCATTTTTATGAATGTGCTCTTACCTATGCCGTTTGGACCCAGTATACCTATAACCTCTCCTTTGAAAAGGTTGCCGGGACTTGTTTCAAGTTTGAAACTCTCAAATTTCTTTTTAAACGAAGGAAAACTTAAAAATAATTTGCTTTTCTTTGTGATTTTAGCCGACCTGGAGAACGTGATTGGTTCTTTTCTAAATTGCACGTTATCTTCTTTTATGAAACCTTCCAGATACGTGTTTATACCCACTCTTACTCCGTATGGTTTTGAAACTATTCCAAACGCTCCTGGCTCACCATAAAGTATGTGAATGTAATCTGTTAAATAGTCACACAACGCGAGATCGTGCTCTACAAGCATCACAACAGATTTTTCTGCAAGTTTTCTTATTTCATTGGCTACTACAAGTCTGCTGAATATATCAAGATAACTTGATGGCTCATCAAAAAAGTAAAAATCTCTGTCTTTCAAAACAGTTGCAGCTACAGCCATTATTTGAAGCTCACCACCAGAAAGATTAGAAACATCCCTATCGATTATATTGTCCATGTGGAGGCGCGATATAACGTCATTTATTTGCTTTTTTTCATCAATCTTTTTGAGAAAATCTATAACCTTTCCTTTGTAGAGTTTTGGTATATCATCGACATTCTGAGGCTTATATGCAACTGTTATTTTATTTTCAGAAAGTTTTTGAAGATAATCATGAAGTTCTGTTCCTTTAAATCTGTTTATTATCTCATTCCAATCAGGTTCTTTTTCCAAACCGCAATTGGGTTTCAGTTGGTTGGAAAGTATTTTAATGACAGTGGATTTACCTACACCATTAGGTCCTATCAAACCAACCACTGCTTCTTTTTTAGGAACAGGTAGTCTGTAAAGAGCAAAAAGATTTTTACCGTATCTATGAATGGGGGTTTCATCTAATTCCGCAGGAAGATTGACAACATTTATGGCTTGTGTAGGGCATTTTCTAACACAAATGCCACAGACTATACATAACTCTTCGTTTATGATCGGTTTATTATCGGTTTCACTAATAACAATACATTCACTACCAGAGCGATTAACTGGACATACTCTTTGACAAAGATACAATCCGCATCTTTTAGGATTACACAAATCTCTGTCTATTATGGCTATCTTCTTTTTCTGAGGCATTGCATCACCGGGCTGGTAAATTTATATAGGACTTTATTTAATTATATGTATGGCTATTAATTATTCAAAAGCTATTAAAAAAAGTCTTTATTTTTGCATCCAACCAAAACGTTGGATTCCCGTTTTCTTGATAAATTTCGTAATGTTTCTAATAGTTTACAGCGCCTTTCAAATAGGGCTGGGTGGCGAATCTATAATAGCATCTGGTTGGACGCTCATGTTAACGGTTTTCTTTGGTGTGTTGTTCTTGGGCTCAGTTTTAACAAGTATATGGATCACGGGAGCTGTTGTATACCAAAGCTATAAAGAAAAGGAATTTGAAAAGAGTTTTAGAATATCTTGTTCGAGATACAGTGATTTGTTTCTTGTGTTGTTCGCAACAACAATACTAAGTCTAATAGCAGCTATATTTATAATCATACCATTAATTGGCATTCTCTTGTCATCAATTCTCATAGTTGTTATTTACCTTTCCTTTTTCTTTGTTATTCAGGAGGTTATTATAAATAAAAAACAATGGGTAGTGGCTATTAAGAATTCTTACGCATTATTTAGAGAGAATATACTGTTACTTGTGCTTTTAGCAATAATTACAGAGTTGATATCCGTTCTCATTGCTTTGCCATTCCAAATACCGGGTGCACTCTATTCCTCAGAGATGGCAGGATCTTTAGCAAGTAGCAGTAATTTCTTTGGCATTTCACTATTCTCCAAATTCTCAGTTGTAGAAAAAATCTCTGAACCCCTATTCTTTATTCTTATGATCATTTATATGATAGGATCCTCCGTAGCAACTGTTTTTTCTCTGAAAATAAAAACGGAATTCTACCTTCAAATGAAGAAAAGATTTTTCCGGTTATAAATGTTCTATATTATCACTTTCTAAGCGACGTAATGAATCTGCTTTACAAAAAATTTTTTGGAATGAAATATTTAAGCTTTGTTTTAAATAATATTCTTTGTTTTGAATATGAGCTTCCCAGAACTTCAGAAAAGAGCAAAGGACCTTTTCTCAGAAATTGTTCCAATTGTAGTTAAAGGCGTTTTGGTTGACTCTGAAGAGGTTGAAAGGGGACAAGAAAGAATAACAGATCGTATAGTAAAGGACGTTAAAGATAGTGGGTTTAAAAAAGTGCACATAGTTTGTTTGCTCAAAGGTGGACGATACTTTTTAGAGGACTTGCGTCAGAATCACGCTTTGGATGAAAAACTTAAAGACAGCGTGCCTGGGATTGAAATAATCTATGATTCTTTCGGAGTAAGACGATATAATTCTATACAAGGCAGTGTTGTTGAAGTTTATAAGTTACCGGACATTCCACTGAAAGAAGGCGAATTTGTACCTATAATAGAGGATGTACTTGATCAGGGACCAACAATTGCATATGTAAGACACTTCTTTAACACAATCTACAGCGTTCCTTTCGAAAATATGCCCATATACTTTGAAGTTAATAAAGATGTAGAAAGAAAGGTTGAACCTTCTCAGCTGCCACCAGAAATTGTAGCTTGTCTTTATATAGGAGATGAATGGGTTGTCAACAGGGGTCTTGACATGGACGAAATGCTTAGATATTTTCCACCAGGACACATATTTTTTGTGAATAAGGATATTGTTTTAGGTGGTGTAGAAATGGACGAAAGATTTGACAAAGAAACACGGGAGAAAAGAAAGGCTTACAGGCGTCTTTTCTCTGAATTCGATAGTCTTGGTGAAATCAGGCATGGTGGACAATATATAATAAATCAACAACGATATCACTTAGAAAAAGAAAGTGGTTTATGGGTTCCTGTTTTCGATTAAAAAGAAACAGAAACTCTTTTATAGAAAGCATTCAATTTTAAACTATGTTGGTTGGAATTGTCGGAAAGGCAAACGTCGGAAAATCTACTTTTCTGAAAGCTCTCAGCCTTAAAGACATAGAGATTGCAAATTATCCGTTTACTACCATAGAGCCGAATGAAGCTATTGGTTACGTCACTGTAGAATGTCCATGCAAACGTTTGGGAGTTAAGTGCAACCCACAAAACTCTAAATGTATCGACGGCATAAGATGTATTCCAGTAAAAATGCTTGATGTTGCAGGATTGGTGCCGGGCGCACATCTTGGAAAAGGAAGAGGAATAGATTTTTTAGATGATTTAAGACAAGCAGACGCGCTTATACAAGTGGTGGATGCTTCTGGATCTACAAATGAGAATGGAGAACCAGTGGAAAGAGGATCATACGATCCTATAAAAGATATAGAATTCGTACCTACCGAGATCGATGAGTGGTACTTCAAAATATTAAATGAACATTGGGATAAATTTGTGAGGCAGGTGCAACATTTAGGTAAAGAGTTATACAAAGAGATAGCTAAGCAGTTCTCAGGATTAAAAATCAACGAAGATATTGTTAGGGAGTGCATAACAGAATTGGATCTCGATCCTGAAAATCCAATTAAATGGTCTTCTGATGATTTGAAAAGATTCTCGAAAAAACTTCGTGAGAAATCCAAAAAAATAATAATAGCGGCAAACAAAGCGGATTTGCCAACATCAGAAGAGAATATAAAAAGGATGAAAGAAAGGTTTCCAGACTATATAATAATACCATGTTCTGCTGAAAGCGAACTCGCTTTGAAAGAAGCAGAAGCCCATGGACTTATAAGATATATACCAGGAAGCAATGATTTCGAGATTATTTCTGACAATTTAAATGAAAAACAAAAACAAGCGCTCGAGTTTATTAAAGAAAACGTTCTCAAGAAATACGGTTCAACTGGAATCCAGGAATGTCTAAATAAAACTGTTTTTGGTTTGCTCAAGATGATAGTTGTTTATCCTGTTGCAAATATAAACAAATTAAGCGACACTAAAGGCAATGTGCTCCCAGATGCTTATCTTGTTCCCAAAGGAACAACTCTTAAGGAGTTTGCAGCGAAAATACATAGCGATATGGCAGAAAAATTCATAGGCGGATTAAATCTTGAAAAGAAAAAGATAGGAGCAGACTACGAACTAAAAGACGGTGACGTAGTTGAAATCTTGTTCAAAAAATGAATCACAAGATTATAACTATACGCGTTTGTTTCTTACTATAATACCACAAAATACTTATAACATTTTTTAATCCTTTGAGCTTTGTATAAATATGCTGTACCTCATATCTTTGGGTTTGCATGATGAGAAGGACATGAGCATAAAGGCTATTGAGGCTGCTGTCAAATGTGATAAGCTTTATGCTGAATTCTATACAACGAAAATGGACACGAGCACGGGTAAAATATCTAAACTCATAGAAAAGGTCACTGGAGTGAAAAAAACTGTAGCGGAACTTAAAAGGTCTGATCTAGAGGAAAACTCGGATAAAATATTAAAAGAAGCAGAGAATATGAATGTAGGAATATTTGTCGGTGGAGATGTGCTAGTTGCTACAACTCATTTATCCCTGCTTATTGATGCGAAAAAGAAGGGAATAAACGTTGAAATTGTGCACGGATCGAGCATATATTCTGCTATTGCGGAAACAGGTCTTCATATTTACAAATTTGGAAAAACAACAACTTTGGCTTTTCCTGAGAAAAACTACAAACCAACATCTTGTTATGATACCATATTATCCAACAAAAACACGGGGCTTCACACACTTGTACTTTTGGATGTAAAGAAAGAAAGAGAAAAATACATGTCAATAAATGAGGCATTGAAAATTCTTCTTGAGATAGAATCAGAGAAGAAGTGTAATATCATAAAACCCGAAACAAAAGTAGTAGCTGCCTGCAAGTTAGGAAGCAAAGAAAAAGTAATAAAATACGGAACAATCGATAAGCTTATGAAAGACAACTCGCTGAAAGAAAAAGTTCCCGCAGTTATAGTTATACCAGGAGAACTACATTTCACAGAAGAAGAATTTTTGGAAATGTTAAAATAACACAATCACAAACGGCTATTTTTTCCCTTCTTTTAATTTTTTGAATGTTTCAGTCCATCTGGTTTTCTTGCCTTCTCTTCCCATGCTCCAATTTCTCTCACACTTTGAATTGCAGAAATAGAAAATCTGACCGCTATTTTTTACAAACATTTTTCCTCTTCCCTTGGGGATTTTTGCACCGCAAAATGAACATTTCATTTCTAACACCTAAAGATTTAATTTAGCGCAAGGATGCCTCTGTGTCTATTCCCGTTTCTTTTATGAGTATTATATCGCCTATGTGTATAGGCCCTACGACATTTCTGACTACAACTTTGTTTTTATCAGGACCATCAAGAATTCTGCATCTAACCCTGCTCACTCCCTTTATGCCAAGTCTTCCTTGTATTTGGATAACTTCTGCTGGTACGCTCATAATATCTATTTCTTAAGTTCTTTAAATTTCGCGCTTATTTCCTCAATGAGTTTCTTTGCTTCGCCTTCGCTTTCTATAGCAACTGAAGAAGCTGCGACTGGTATTCCTGCTGAACGTCCAAGTTCCATTTTTGAGGGTACATACATGTACGGAACCTGTTTTTCATCGCACAAAACAGGAATGTGCATCAGTATCTCTGGTGGATTCACATCCTCTGCCATAACAACAAGTTTAGCCAAGCCTCTTTCTATACATTTGGTTGTCTCATTGACACCTTTTCTGACCTTTCCTGTGTGACTCGCCAGAGTCACCGCTTCATAAACTGTATTAACCAAATCCTGTGGAACTTCAAATTTTACGAATGCTGGTTTTGTCATATTACCTCCACCCTCATTTGATTTTATTTAATTTTTTATTTCAACCGTTCAACCGGTTCAAATACATCAAGTTTCATTGCTAATTAAACTATAAATCTATTTTATATTTATAAGTTTTATTCAATTCTTTGTTTTACCTTTTGGATATAACATTTTTCTCGATTGTAAGCCCCTGACATACTTTAAGTTATTGCACGTCTAATCTTTTCTTTAGTTTCTTTTAAGTCTTTCAACTCTCTTTTTAATTTTTTCAGTTTCTTGTTTTCTTTTTTGCTTCTTATTTTACTTTCCAACTTATCTATTCTTTTCGCTGTTCTTTTTATTTTATTTTCTATTATTTTCAATTTTGTAATCGAGACATAGTTGTATTCATCTATCCGTTTAGGCTTTTCGTTTATTGAAAGATTTCTAAATTGGTTTTGCATTTTCTTCAAAAATCGAATATAACCTTTATAGTCTTTCTTTCTAATACCATATTCTCTTCTTATGTAGCCATCCCACATCACAAATATACAAGGTTTCCTCAAATGCATTATTTTTGATGCTCCCGTAAATTTTATTCCATTTATTTTGCTCAACGTTGTATAAATTTTCTTTATCTCTTCTTCAAAACTGTCAAAATTTATATCGTCGAAACTTTTGTTATCAAATTTTTTGAAAAAAGGTTCCAGTCTTTCCATCTCATTCATAAACTTTTCTAAATCAAATTTATCCATCACAAATCTAAAGTTGGCAAAATTCCAAGTAGAAAGAAATAATGTATAAGCCTCTTTTTCACATCCTTTGTTCATTAACTTTCGAACAAGCTGATAGACATACCCACGAAAACTTTCTACTTCCTCAAATAAGCTTATTACTTCTTTAAATTTAGATTCTGTTATTTCTGTCACAGATTAATTTTATTTTTCCTCGTTAAAAAAGAAATTAATTCCATTACTCTCAACACATTACTTCTTGAACTTTTGGTACCTTTAGGCTGAAACTTAATTCATTTCACCTTAAATTCAATCTTAGTCGGTAATCCC
>CAYYWW010000026.1:0-1681 GCA_964475515.1 uncultured archaeon
AATCTCGTTTCAACATCCATATCAAATATTTTTACTTCAAATTTAAAAATGAATTGTTGGTCTTTCAACTTATAATTCAAAAATAGACATAGTAATAATTTAACAGTAGTGAATAACCGAAAAATTTATAAATATAAAGTTATTATTTTTGGTTATGGAAAATGAACAGGAGAATGAAGGGATGAGAAGAATCCGAGAAGGATTGGAACAACGACTTAGTGCATACAATCTAAAAGAGAGGATAGAATTCGATGATTCTGCAATAGAAGAGTTGTATAAATTAAGCGATGGGAATTGGAAAATAGCTGAGGTATATGCTGCCTTAGCAATTCTTGATGCTTTTGAAGATCGGAGAAATCAAATCACAGGAGAAAACATACGGGAAACAAACTTTGCGGAGGCTTTTATTCTGATAAGAGGCGGTCAAGATCCTTGGGAACAGGTTAAATATATAGGAACTAATGTTCCCACTATGGAACCAGAAGGTGTGAAGTTGAGGAGAACTTTAAGCATGTGGGATGCTGATCGTGATTTTGACGCAAGAAAAGCCGTGGATGAGGGAAGATTGCCGCAATATGCACTTCCTGATAAAATCGAGTATTCAGATAAAGGAGTTCTCGGAAATCCCGAAGTCAAAATTCCGTTCAGGTATGATCCATCTAAAGTGGAAGTTGGTGCTGTTGCTTCTCTCTTAGCAAGATTTGTTTCAGAAAAGACAGGAGAACCTCAAGAGGTGAAAGATGTCTCACATCCAACTTCTGGAATCCAGTTTTTTGTTCAGCCAGTACCAGAAGAAGGGATGGATCCTCTTTTGATACGTCACAATTATAGAGTTAGAGAAGATTTAGGTTTCTTTGTAGACGGTAACGTTCAAGGAATGGTGGTTATAGAAGAAGATTTGCTATGTAAATATGATGGAATTCTTAAAGCTTTTGCAGAATACATTAAAAGGGAACAAAAATAAAGGTAACATTTGTTTCTAAGGAACAATTAAATGAATTTTAATTTCTATTCCAAAAATCAAACATGAAAATTTCTCTTCCACATCCGTTGAATATGGTAATACCCGAAATCAGAGAGAAGGCTTTAACATCCTTTTACGGCGGTCCTGGTACGGGTAAAACATGCATTTGTTTAATCGCTTCTATAGAATGCGTAAAGAGTGGTGGCAAAGTAGTATATATAGACACTGAAAGTGGTTTTTCCGTAGAAAGGGTGGAACAGCTGTTGAATAGCTCAATGACTTTGGAATCGTTTCTGAGAAATGTTGAGCTGTTGCAGCCCGAAACATTTGAAAGCCAGAAAAAAATAATAGATTCGCTCAAAAACAAAAAATTTGATCTGTTGGTTGTGGACTCCTTGGTCGCATTATACAGACTTGAATATTCCAATCAGGAGGAAGTTCTCGTTGCTTCAAGAAAGCTTTCAAAGCAACTTTCGGTTTTGTCAAGCATATCCCGTGAGAAAAATGTTCCTGTTATTTTAACTGCCCACACATACAAGAATTGGAATACAGGTAAAAACGAAATGGTGGGAGGCGAAGTCTTGAAGTATTGGTCAAAGGCAATAGTATTTCTTGAAAAAACAGGTCGTATGTCCGAAAGAATAGCAAGGCTTGTAAAGCATCAGTTTTTACCTGAAGGGAAAGAAGTAAAGTTCATGATGACGCAGGACGGCATAG
>CAYYWW010000026.1:1781-6707 GCA_964475515.1 uncultured archaeon
TGGACATTCTTCCCTCTCTATTTAACAGATGCGAGTTTGAGCGATTTTGATGATGACACGTTAAAGGAATTTGCAAAACTCCATAAACTTCCTCTTGAGGAGTTGGAGGAAATCAGAGAATTGGAAAGAGAGTATAGAATGAAAAAAGAAGAGGAAAATGATTGAAATTAAAACGATTCTATTTCTTTCAATAAGTTTGATACCTTTTCCTTTCCTATAGCAAGTATAAACGGCGCTAATTTCGGACCAGAATCCTTACCTATGAGAACTTTATACGCTGCTTTGAAAAACTGTGCTGGCTTTATATTATTTTTTTCTGCAATCTTCCAGAAAAAGTTATACAGTTCTTGCTCGTTAATGTCTTTTTTAAGAACTTCCCTAAGATCTATTAAAGCATTTACTTGTTCTTTAGTCATTGATCTGATAATATTCTTATCAACTTTTTCTTTAACATTAAATTTATACCGTTCTGAGGCCCATGTCTTAACCCAATTTCCTGCGAGCTCAATTCTTTTTATTATTCGCTTCTCGTCTTCCTTTGATATTTTTTCTGGGATATGGCCAGAATTTTTAAGTGTGGTGAGTATTTTTTCTTTGTTAAGACCGTGGCACTGGTAAATCACCGAAGCATATGTATATGGAATTCTTATTGGTTTTTTTTCTGGTATTTTCTCCATGACGAGTTCGTACATTCTTTTTAAATTTGCTTTTTCATGTTCGTTCTTCTCCTCACCTGAACCGAAGTATATGCGTTCTGCCCTATCAAACTCATCAACTAACGTATAGATGTTTTTCAAATCCAGATCTCTTTGTTTTCCTGGTTTTTTAGTGTAAAACATCAGGAAAACTTCTGGCTCCATTATCTTCATCATGTCCTGAACAATGTATACGTTACCGACAGAAGCGGACATTTTTTCTCCGTTAACGAGGAAAAACTCGTAAACATATGGTATAGGCGGCTCTATTTCAAATATTTCCCTTGCTATAACTATTCCACTTTTCCACGAGCCCTCAGCATGATCTTTTCCGAACGGTTCGAATGTTGTGTGAAATATTGCCCAGAGTGCGGGCCATTCAAATCTCCATTGTAATTTGCCTTCAGACCAAGGAACCCATCCCTCATAACCACAACCTTCTGCTTTCCTCTTCTTTATTGATTTCCCGCCACAAACAAAATGAACTTTTTTTGATTTCAAATCAAAACCGTCTACATTGGCAAGCTTTCCACATTTTGGGCAAATGGCATCAAATGGTATGTAATCTTTACTCTTGGTTTTCTGGAATTTTGCTACTATCTCACCAACGCGCTTTCTTTTTTCGAAAACCATTCTTATATACGGTTCAAATTTACCTTCTTTGTATAATTTATCCACAGAATATAGCTTTGGTCTTACTCCAAGCATTTCCAAGCCACGCATCCATACTTCTGTGAAGTGTTCACTCCATGATTTACAACATCCAAAGGGGTCTGGTATTCTACATAATGGAGCACCCAGATAATCATCCATTTTCATTAATTTTGCCGATTCATGCCAGTTGCCGTCCAAATCAGCAAGTTTTTTTGGCACATTTTTCAACGGATCTCTGTCATCTGTTGTGTGGACAAACTCAGCTTCGTAACCCCTCTCTAAAATAGCTTTGTATGGAAAATAAGCTCTCAAAACATCATTAAGATTTCCTATATGTTTTGCACCTGATGGCGTCTGCTGACATTTAATATTAACTATTCTGCCCTCTTTTTTCGCTCTTTCTATTATTTTTTTCGCTAACTGATCCGCCCAAAACATTCCTTTATGCTCAACAACATTTCTTGCCATAATCAATTAAATTTTGTTTTATGTGAATTAAATACTGTTAAATAGGTTGACATAAAAAATAGAAAAAATAATTCTATTTCAATTCAAGCATCTATACCAATGACAACACTAGTGTCTGGGCACTTCCGCCCCATATATTTTCACTGTCTGGCAAACAGTTATCAGCTGATGGTTCTTTGCCATCCATATCGTAGCAACAAACAACGTGGAACATATATGTCCCTTTCTTTGCATTGTTGTCTGGTTTAACCGTTATTGGTATGTAGTCAATGTGGTTGGACGTTATGACTTTAACTCCTCTGTAATATGTTAACCACTTTCTCATCTGTTGTTCTACATCCGGGCATTTCGTCACATCCCCACCAGGACAGATGTTGTCACTTACTGCCACTGGTATGACATTTATCACAAATTTGTGTGTTTTTCCATCTACTGCGTCGTTTTCTATACCAGCTGAGAATTTTAACTCCTTACCCCTTTGTAGTTCGTATTCATTAGGCCATATTGCAAAATTGTTTGTTGTCTGTCTAAACGTGTCTCTGAGGTTTGTCTGTGCTTGCTGTGTCAGATCATCTGTAAGTGTTGTTATACCACCTATAGTGCTTCTTAGCCATGTTAAACCCAGACTAAGCAGCACTATTGCAAAAACTATTGTTATAATAAAACCTATGCTCAATTGGAAAGCGCCGTGTTTTGCTCTTGTGCTCATAATTATATTTTTATCTGTGGATGTTTATAAAAGTGATATAGAATTTTGATATTTTGTTTAATACATCTGTTTCAGCAACCTCTATTTGATAGAATTTCTTGTCCACACAAGAACTTTCCCAGTAGTTTTCTTTTTGTTTTGTGTTTTTTTGGCTTCGCTCTTCTTCGTTTCCTTATGTTTGGGTTTTTTCTTCTCCTCAGTTGGTTTCTTCGTTTCTTCAGCTGACTTACTTTCAACATTTTCTACTGGCGCTTCTGTTAATCCCTCTAGTTCGGACTCTTTTATTGTCGTCTCTGCAGATTCCTTTACCATGCTCTCTATTCTTTGCAAACGTTCAACAAAGTCCATTTCTTGCTTTTCCTCTTGTTCACCTGGGGCAGGCTTCTCTTCTCGTATTTCTGTTGTTTGTGTTGGAGTTTTCCCTTTATCTCTTCTTACTGGCCCTAATTTTTCTTCCATCATGCGTTTTATTTTTTCTTTTTCCTCACCAAAATAATGCTCAAATTCCTGTGTAAGCTCTATCATTTTTGTTCTACCTTTTTTGTAGGTTTTCACAAGGCCTCTCTTTTCAAGCTCTTTGATATACCCGTATGCTTTGTTTCCCTGAATTTTGATTATTTCTGATTGACTGACGGGTTCTTTGTAAACAACAAGGGCAAGCGTCCTTTTACAACCTTCAGAAAGATCAGAATAAGGGGTTAGATGCGCAACTTTTGGTAATATTTCTCTTTTAACTTGCATGTGCCATTCGCCACTCGGTGTTTCTATTATCTCCAATCCCCTGTCATCATACTCCTTTTTTAATTCTTTAAGCATCGATTTCAAGCTACCAAGAGAGCTTATTCCTGTTATTTCAGAAAGTTCTTTTATAGTGAGCGGTCTAGATGAAGTGAATAAAGCAGCCTCAAGTATTTTTTTGTGCATAATAATTTTTCGTTTCAACCTCTATTTATTTTTTCAGCAAACGATTTACACACGTAATCGAATTACTGAATCTTTTTTATGAAAATTTCATCAAATATTTTTTCTTGTCTGCAGTCAACCTTTTTTTCACTGTCCAAATATATCAAAGGCAGGAATGTTTTGAGTATTTTGTCGCGTTTCCACTCATCAACAAGCTTTGAGAATTCGATTTCCTCTTTTTTTATTTTTGCAAGCAAAGTGTCTATTCTTTTATAAAGATCTGCTATCCTCTTGGTTATATCTTCCCTTTCTATATTAAGTGGTATAACTGCCTTTGCTCTCCGTCTTTCTCTCTTCTGTTGTGTTTTTAATGCCTTCTTGAGTGCAAGCACAAGCTCCTCAAACATCACCCTTCTTTTGTGTATTCTCTTTTCTCTGAGATTAAAAGAATCGCTCAGAAAATCCAAATTTGGTTTGATTTCCTCTGTTTCTAACTCGTCTACTTCTACCATGTCAAGCTCACTATCAAAATCCATGTTATCTTCTTCGTGTTCGTGTAAGAGCTCTATAAAATGTAGGTGTTCTGACTTCATCTTGAGTAAAATAGCAGCTATTATCAGGTATTTTGCAGGTATTTTAAAATCCATCTCTTTCATTTTCGCCAAACATTTTAGCAACGCATCAGAAAGAACTGATATGTTTAAGTCCCATGGATCAAGTGCTTCAACAGCAATTATTTTATAAATAACCTGCTCCCATGGGTAACCTGCAACGATCATATCTATTATTTCTTTTTCGTTCATCGAACCACTATAATAATTAATGTTGATCTTTATTTTTATATTCAGAGCTAACAAATGCTAAAAAGGAAAAATTAAATGTTGTGATTTCTGTTAAGACTGATTGGATACGGTTGCACCCACAGCCCAGTCACCACACGGATTATCTTCTGTTGCTCCTGGTATTGTTACAACATCCGAGCATCTTTTTTCTGTGTTGCCCACCTTTACTGGTTTATCCCATGAAAGAGGCAAAAACCCTGAACTTGCACAAGTAGCTTTTGCTTGTGTTGTGCAATAATTTTGGAAATCTGTTATTGTAGAAAATGGTCCCATGCTTGAGCCAAAGATTGTCAAAACCACTATTGCTACTATTATTATTACCAACGCGCTAACTACTATCCATAAAGTAGCAGACATTCCTTTCATAAATATCTAATAATTATTTGTTTTAAACTCCTTAATAAACTTGAAAGAAGTTATTATTTTATTCTTGCTCTTTAACTTTCCAGTCACCGCATGGATTGTCCTCATTTGCATTTGGTGGAGTTACAACGTCTGCACAACTTAATTCGTCATCACCAACCTTTACTTTTTGATCCCATGTTAATGGTAAGAATCCTGTAGCCCCACAGCTTGTTTTACCTACCATCTCACAATTTTTTCTGAATTCAACAATATTAGAAACTCCACCCATGCTGCTTCCGAATATTGTTAG
>CAYYWW010000026.1:6807-12663 GCA_964475515.1 uncultured archaeon
TTCTGAATTCAACAATATTAGAAACTCCACCCATGCTGCTTCCGAATATTGTTAGTATAACCAAAGCGACAACAACTATAACAACAGCGCTGATCACTATCCAAAGTGTCATTGACATTCCCTTAGAACGAACCATATAATTTATTTGGATTTGCGCATTTAAAAATATGACTTACTAAACCAGATAATTTTCTTGTTTTTATAACCTCTTACTCTCAGTAGTGCTCATTAATTAATCGAGATAAATAATTAATTATAAAAGGTGTTTCTATGAGTAAAGAATGGGAAGAGGTTTTTGATGAAACGTATATTGTTGTAAAGGAAATAAAGCAATTCATCAAAAATTATGAGTATTCTGATCCGGAGAAATCAAAGAAAACGGATGAGGCGGTCTGTTCCTTTTTTCTCGAACACTTGAATCAAGCGAAAAACATAATTCACGATATAATATGTCTGGCGTTTTCATTACAGAAAGAAAATGAATTGACAGAAATATTAGATGATATGGAAGATGAGATTGAAATTTTTTCTGATGAAATTCAGGCGAGGGTATGTCACTGGAAAGATGTTCCTAAAGAATATCTTAAGAAAATAATTCTTAGGGATTCCTTTTTGATAATTGGTGTTCAACAACTGGTTAAAAATCTAGAACTCCTAAAAGAGGAGTATCTTAAACTTCAAAGAGAAAAATCAAAGTTCGAGTATGACAAAGGAATTGAAAAGCTCATAGAAAAGACTAAAGAAATTGAGAAGCAAATCGATAATCTTGCCATTCTTTTCAAAGAAAGAGAGGGCTTATGTAATGTAAAACCAATAGATTTAAAGAGGGTATTTGAAAAAATACAGAAAAGAGCAAGAGAGACAACATGGTGATATGAAGGCGCAGTTTTTTCCCTATAAAGACGAAAACGTCACTCGGGGTGTACAGCATGTAACTGTAGGCCTAATCCTTCTAAATACATTGATTTTTTTAATAAGCCTATCAGATTTTGAAAACATAATACTAACTTACGGCTTTACACCCGCAAGTTTTACAGTAATTACGATCTTTACATCGATGTTTCTTCACGGTGGGTTTGACCATCTTTTTGGAAATATGTGGTATCTTTATTTATTCGGTGACAATGTTGAAGAAAAGTTTGGTAGTCTTTGGTACTTACTCTTTTATCTATGCTCTGGTGTTTTCGCTATACTCATCCAATGGTTGACAGACCCGTTATCCACAGTACCAACTATTGGTGCCAGTGGTGCTATCTCTGGTATTCTTGGGGCATACATAGTTTTGTTTCCAAAAGTAAAAGTAAGAGTAATTGGGCCTTTCTACACGACATACAAGGTTTCGGCAATGCTTATGATAGGTTTCTGGTTTATAATGCAATTAATGTTTGGTGCAATAAGCTTTGTTGGTGGAACAGGGAGTGGAATTGCCTTTTGGGCTCATGTTGGCGGATTTGTTTTTGGGTTCATAACAACAAAAATTTACAAAAGGTTTAGGTCACATGATAAAGGCAGGTTGTTGCGGCTGGGCATATTTGAGAACTGAAAACTTTGGGGAGATGGTTGGGAATTTTAAATGGAAGAGTAAACTACAGTTATATGCAAAACTATTCGATCTAGTCGAAATAAACTCTACTTTTTACAAAATACCACGTTTGAGCACAGTAGAAAAATGGAGAAAAGAAGCAGATGAGGTTAACAAAAACTTTGAATTTACTATAAAATGTAGCGGTATAATAACACATAAAGACAGATTCTCTTCTGAAGTTTCTGTAAATGCATTTAAACAAATGGTAGAAATAGCTAATATTCTCCGCGCAAATGTGTTGCTATTGCAAAGTCCTGCAAGTTACAAGCCCACTAAAGAAAACGTGGAGAAGGTAAGAGATTTTTTCAAAGAAGTAGATAAACAAGGCCTTAGAGAAAATATAACAGTAATCTGGGAAGTAAGATGGCATGTGGATTGGCCTAAGGATATAGTGCAGAAATTATTTTCCGAGCTTGAAATAGAGCATTGTGTCGATCCGTTAAGACAAGATTGTTTCTATTCAAGGAGGGTTGTTTATTACCGTCTTCACGGATTTGGAAAACCAATGTACAACTACAAATTCTCTGACAAGGAGTTGGGAAGGATCGTTGAAAAATCAACGATGAGTGAAAAGACAGGCAGGGATGTTTATGTTCTTTTCAACAATGCAACGTGTTATGATGATGCCATACGCTTCAAAAAAATTCTTAGATGAGCACCATTGAGTCTCTCACTACGCATGCATTACCAAATTATTTATTTTGATAATGACTAAAATGTAATGTTATGGGATACGTTATAGTTTACGGTGCTGATGGCGGAGATGAGGGAAAGGGTGCAGTTGTAGATAGATTAGCTAAGTATGCTGTTGCTGGTGGAAGATACAACGGCGGTCCAAATGCTGGTCATACAGTGAAAGTTGGGAAAACCGTCATAAAACTTCATCAAATACCCTCTACCATAGTAAGAGCAAATGAAGGTGTGAAAAGTGCGATAGGCGCTGGAATGGTTGTCAACCCTTGGAAACTTACAGATAGATTAGTTGAATTAAGAGAAAAATATCAATTAGAGATTACCCCTGAAAATTTTTGGATAGATCCTCGTGCTCACGTAATATTACCACACTATATAGAAATAGATAGAAAATATGGGCAGAAGATAGGCACAACGGGAAGTGGTGTAGGACCTGCTTATGAAGCAAAACATAGAAGAGACGGTATAAGATTTGAAGATTTTGAATTTCCTGAAAGACTGTGGGATAAAGTTCAAGAAAATCTTGAAACAAGAGTACCAATGCTCTTGAAAGCTGGACTTTCCAACACAGAAATAAAGCAACTCTCAGAGAGAATAAAGAGGGAAATATTTGAATTTTGTGACGAATGTAGTACGAAAAATCTCACACAATACTTTAGAAACGTTCCCCAAGAATTTGCAACCATGGTAGATTCCGGTAAGGATGTAATTGCTGAAGGTGCGCAAGGAATGTTAATAGATATAGATCATGGGACATATCCTGATGTAACATCTTCTGTTGTTGGTCCAGCGGGAGCTATTCAAAGTTTTGACATACACAGGCATCAGATCGATGAAATTATAGCAGTTCTGAAAGCATACTCAACAAGGGTTGGTGGTGGTATTCTTGTAACAGAGATACACGGCGAGTTAGCTGATTATCTTCAGAAAAAAGGTGAAGAGTTTGGAACCACTACAGGAAGAAAAAGAAGATGCGGATGGATGGATCTTGTTAGATTAAAATATACAACAAAACAAGCGGATTCCTTGTACATAACAAAACTGGATGTTTTTGAAAATATCCCTGGTGGAATAATTTATCTTTGTGTTGCTTATAAAATGCCCGATGGAAGCATTGTTAAAGAATATGAGCACTTTTCCAATGAATCTCTAGATGGAGTTGAACCAGTTTTAGAGAAGTTTGATGCATGGAAAAGAACAAAAGAGGGTAAGAAATTATCAAAAGAGGCTGATCGATTTCTTCATTATGTCAGCGATTATCTTGAGAAACCTATAAGAGCCGTTGGCTTTGGTCCGGAAAGAAACGACTCATTGAGTTTGTTTGGATACGATATATAACCAACTTAAATTCAGAGAAATAAATTATAATTATGGAATGTCCAAAATGTGGTGGTGGAGCATATCTTGCAGAGGAAGAGCTTGTCAAGGTTTTGGAAAATACCGACCCGATAAAAATAATAGCAAAAGCAACCTTTGTTTGCAAAGCGTGTTCAGAAAGGTTCAGCAGACTTGTATGTGACACGCTTGAAGGAAGAAAAAAGGATGAAGTTGTGGGGACAACAGCATCGACAGCACAAAATCCGAGCGGTGTGGCTAGTAATTCAGAACATGTCGAGGGTCTTAAGTTTTTCTGATTTCCGTTCTGAGTTTTCTTCAAAAGAACTTTCAGCTTGGTTTACGGGTTTTTCTAATTTATAACATTCTACTGTAGGTTTTTTCTCGTGTTCATCGTAATTATCACACATCTCTTTGTATTCACAATATCTACACATCCACTTTATTTTTTCATTGTTTTTGGCTTCTGCTTCAGGTATCCTATTCATTTTCAGATATCTATGAAGAATTTTAAACCTGTTGACAGCTTGCTTTGCTATTTCTTCATCAAATTTTACTTCAAATGCTTTGCTATGGAGGTTGTTTTTTTCAATATATAGTATGATTCCATCATGAATTCCCATTGCATACATGTATAGTTGTAATTGAACTAAATGCGTATGCACGGGCTCTGTTATTGTGTCAACAGATCTTGTTGATTTTACTTCAACAAGAAATTTCTTATTATCTTCTTTAACAAGAACGAGATCATCTATTCTTCCAGAGACTATAAAGTCCTCAATACTCATGCGAAAAGGGAGTTCTGTTTCCAGCAGCTCAACCTCTGGGTTTTTCTCGCTTTTCAGCACACTGACAATGAAGTCATGAAGGATGTTCCCTAAGTGAAATATTCTTATTAAATCCTTCTCTGTTTCCATAGGATACTTATAGGAAAACCAGACCTTTCTCATACAATAACCGATTTCAGAAGGATAGTATCTACCTACGGTTTTCGGTCTTTTTTCTCTATGAAGATATTGGTCTATTAGCTTGTCGAAATCTATCATAGTAGATCAAACTTTATTTTTATAATAAGAACTAGGTTTTTATGATTTTAATTTCTTAATTTTTCACTCCAAAATATCACTAGCACTTACGAGCGATATTAATCTCAAAATTTCCTGAATCACACAAAAGTTTAAAAATTTTATCATCATTAAATAGTTATGAAAGATAAACCTCTTGTGGGAGTACTTGCAGATCCGTGCATCTGTTTTTCATTTAAAGTGAACGGTTTCGAAGCATTAGCTATTATACCCGAGAATATTTATAGGGAAGGTGACCTTCCTGACTTCTCTGCAATATATGCAGACGGATATTGGTGTTACTTGTTGGAAGTGGAGTATGGGGAAGAAGATTTCGTTGATTCACTCGCGAAAAGATATTCTGGAAAAAGAATAGCCATTCACACCGATATAAATTGTATAGATTATTCAGAAAAGCATATAAAAAGATATAAAGAGCTCAAAGAGAGATGGGAGCAGCATGAGAATATAAGGATTTTTGATGATAAGGATTGGCCCGATGGAAGACTTGATGAGGTAGTAAGATATCTCAAAGGAGAAGATATAGAGGGTATCAATAAAAGCTAAAACTATTTGAAGAAATTGATTGATTTTCACATCAAAAACAGATGTATCCCCATGATGTATATTTCGGCATATTAGGTTCTTGAAATATACCTTTTGCACGGTAAAGCACTACTCTTTCAAGCGGAACGCCACGATACACGTCCATTCTCTCAAAATCTTCTTCAAAAATGAAAAAAATTAAAAGCATTGCTTAAGTGGATTTCGACACGAGGCGCGCCAAAAACCATACTTTTTGTGCAGATTGAGTTTTTGTGCAAAGCCCCGTAAAGTATTTAAACGGAAAAATTATATATTATGGTATAGAAACATTATATTTTAATATGAAAATCTATATAAAAATATGAAAAGAGACCCGTTGACCATAATAGAGCAGTTGTTCGAATGTTTGGAAAGTGGTAGGCCTTTCACCATCAACGAACTCTCGAAGGAAACAGGAATACATTGCATCACAATAAAAAGATATATAAAGCTTATACAGACAATTCGCCGAGAGCCAGAGGTTGAGATCATAAAAACAAAACATTCAATCATACTGAGAATCAAAAAATAACAATTTAACTAAGAAAATCAAATAAATATTATTCGGTTCATGTTTAACAACTTAAGGTGATA